>JANOKY010000368.1:0-8598 GCA_031419635.1 Burkholderiales bacterium
GATCTGGCCACCGCCGGGGAAGTCGGGCGCCGGGATCAGCGCAAACAGCTCGTCGTCGCTGAGCTTGTCGTTCTTGAGCAGCGCAATGGCCGCTGCGGCCACCTCGCGCAGGTTGTGGCTGGGTATCTCGGTAGCCAGGCCCACGGCGATGCCGCTGGCGCCGTTGAGCAGCACGAAGGGCAGGCGCCCGGGCAACTGCTTCGGCTCCTGCGTCGAACCGTCGTAGTTGGGAATGAAATCGACCGTGCCTTCGTCGATCTCGTCGAGCAGCAGGCGGGCGATCGGCGACAGGCGGGCCTCGGTGTAGCGCATCGCCGCGGCGCCGTCGCCATCGCGTGAACCGAAGTTGCCCTGGCCGTCGATCAACGGGTAGCGCAATGCGAAGTCCTGCGCCATGCGCACCATCGCGTCGTAGGCCGCCTGGTCGCTGTGCGGGTGGTAGCGGCCGAGCACATCGCCGACCACCCGCGCGCTCTTCACCGCCTTGGGCCCGCCCGCCGCCGCGCCGAAGGCCAGGCCCATGCGCTGCATCGCATACAGGATGCGCCGCTGCACGGGCTTCTGCCCATCGCAGACATCGGGCAGCGCCCGGCCCTTGACGACCGACAACGCGTATTCGAGGTAGGCCCGCTCGGCGTAATGCGCCAGCGTGATGGCGTCGTCGTTGGCGGGCGGTGGCGGAGGCGGTTCGGGGGCGAAGAGATCGAGGGTCATGTCGGCGGGAAAGGCCCCGGCCCGGGGGTGGGCGGGGAGGCGCGGAGTTTAGCGAGGGAGACAGAGGTCGATATCGGGCCAATTCGTCGCCAGCGTTTGGTCAGTGACCGCGAGCGACAGATGTCACCACTTCACGCCACCTTGTCCTCGATCCAATCTGTCAGCCCGGCACCCACAGACAGTTGTGCGAGGCGCTCAGGCAATACCAGATCAACGTAGCTCGGCAGGCCGTCGACGATGCGCCGATCGGGCACCGGCATATGGACGACGAAAAAAACACGGCGGTAAACCTCTGGTGAAAAGCTCCGAAGCGTTTCCTCCAAGTCCTGTCGCCCTGCGCGAGACTTCACTTGAACGACGTACCGGTCGCCTGTCACCGCCTCGCGAAGTTCCAGATCGAACGCCTTCGCCTGCTGCCCAAGGACACTGATTCGCTGCCAACCCGCGTCGCTAAGCAAGACCCTCCACAACCATGCTTTGCCGCCAACTTGGCACACAGTCCCACGGAACACCTGATGTTGTGCGGGCCGTCCCGGCAGTTCATTCGCAAACAATGGGTACCCGTCGATCGAACGATCGCTCCTCGGCTCGGCACGGCGAACTTCGAAATCGCGTCGGATTCACTCGGGGTCGCTTTGACTCTCGTCCACCAAAGCCGCGCTGCATGAAACGCAATCCAGATGTCGTCTGGTGCCGAGGTCGCAATCGAATCAGCTTCCCTACAGCCTGTGTGCCCCAGCTTGATGTAGTCGGCATCTCCGATATTCATCGCTGTGTTCAGTTGCACTGCGTTCAAGCTCGGCGTCTTGTTCTTGCTGGCCATCCGTGTGTCGCCCATCTATCGTTGTGCACCACTTCAGGCAGCAACCGAATGCGCCTGAAGGTCCAGGTTCAGACATTCACGCAGGGTATGAAAAATTGCCGCCAGGTTGCCCATGCTCGGGTTGCCCGTGGGCGAGAGCATGCGGTGCAGGCTCTTGCTTGGCTTGTCGGTCAGCGCGGCGAGTTGCTCGAAGCCGATCGTCGCGTTGACGAGGTCGCGCAGGATCGAACGCGCGGTCTGCGGATCGCCATTCAGAAACAGCGTGGCCGCTTCATCGAGCAAGGCCACCGCAAACGCCGGGTCGCGCTCGACGCGCTCGATCACCGTCTGCTTGAAATCGCGTGTCAGTGCCATCGTTTCACCTCTTTGCCTTTCCGGTCACGGCGTTGTCGCCACGCGCCTGCGCCTTTTTCCGCACCTTGTGCTCCGCCAACAAGACCTTCGCCTGATCGATACGCGCTGCTGGCCGCGCTTGGTGCCACCGCCAAACTTCGACGCGAATGGGCATGCCACATAGTACCGTATACGTTACCTATAGACAAGAGCTTGTCCGCCGACAGAGCTTGTCGGGCGCTGCCGGGCCGCACCGACTCACAGTCGCTCCAATCCAATCACCAGCGGCTGGCCGAGCAAGCCGCGCCGAGGCTCAGCCCAACTCGTTGCGGTAGTGGTGCGTGCGCGTGTCGTACAAGCCGCGGCGCAACTCGACTGCCCGGTCGTCGTAGGTGAAAGCCACGCGCTCCACCGACAGCAGCGGCGAGCCTAGTGCCACCTCCAGCAGCCCGGCCGCCGCCGCGCCAGCGGCGACGGCGCGGATCTGCTCTTCGGCCCGCACCATGCGCACGCCGAACTCGCTTTCGAACAGGCCGTACATCGGCCCCTGGTAGGCCGACAGCCGCGTCGAAGTCAGGCCCTTGAACAGGGCCGCGGGCAGCCAGATGTCGTCGAGCACCACCGGGCGGCCGCGAAAGTACAGCAGGCGGCGCACCTGCAACGCCGCCTCGCCGCCGCGCAGGCCGATCGCGCGCGCCACTTCGGCCGGGGCGCGCTGGCGCCGGCAGTCGATGAAGCGCCGCGCCAGCGGCTCGCGCTCGCCGGCCCTGGGCGCACCGGGCGCAGCGTCGGGCGCCAGGCGCAGGAAGCGGAACTGCATCTGCTCCTCGGCATGGGTGGCCACATAGGTGCCCTTGCCCTGGCGCCGCACCAGCAGGTTGCTGGCGGCCAGGTCGTCGATGGCCTTGCGCACGGTGCCCTGGCTGACCTTGTAGCGCGCCGCCAGCTCGATCTCGCTCGGAATCGCCTCGCCGGGCTTCCACTCGCTGGCCTGCAGGCTGCGCGTGATCAGGCTGGCGATCTGGCGGTACAACGGCGAAAACAGCGGAGCGTCAGGAACGGCGGCCATGATGCGATTGCAGCACAGTCCGTTGTCTTATAGAAGACCGGGGTTTCGCGCCCCTGGTGGCCTACACTTTCACGTCGCTTTCATCACCTTCTTCGGAGATTTCGCCATGAGCAAGAACCCCGTTCGAGTTGCCGTCACCGGCGCCGCCGGCCAGATCGGTTATGCCCTGCTGTTCCGCATCGCCTCGGGCGAAATGCTGGGCAAGGATCAGCCCGTCATCCTGCAACTGCTCGAGGTGCCCGTCGACGGGCCGCAGAAGGCGCTCAAGGGCGTGATGATGGAACTCGAGGACTGCGCCTTCCCGCTCTTGGCCGGCATGCAGGCGCACAGCGACCCGATGACGGCGTTCAAAGACGCCGACTACGCCCTGCTGGTGGGCTCGATGCCGCGCAAGGCCGGAATGGAGCGCGCCGAGTTGCTGTCGATCAACGGCGCCATCTTCACGGCCCAGGGCAAGGCCCTGGACGCCGTGGCCAGCCGCGGCGTCAAGGTGCTGGTGGTCGGCAACCCGGCCAACACCAATGCCTACATCGCGATGAAGAGCGCGCCCGGCCTGCCGCGCGAAAACTTCACCGCCATGCTTCGACTGGACCACAACCGCGCCCTGAGCCAGGTGGCGGCCAAGACCGGCAAGCCGGTGGCCAGCATCAAGAAGCTCGCCGTCTGGGGCAACCACTCGCCCACTATGTTTGCCGACTACCGCTTCGCCACCATCGACGGCGCCTCGGTGCAGCAGATGATCAACGACCAGGTGTGGAACAAAGACACTTTCCTGCCTACCGTGGGCAAGCGCGGCGCAGCGATCATCGAAGCCCGCGGCCTCTCATCCGCCGCCTCGGCCGCCAACGCCGCCATCGACCACATGCGCGACTGGGCCCTGGGCAGCAACGGCGACTGGGTGACGATGGGCGTGCCGAGCAATGGCGAATACGGCATCCCCAAGGACGTGATGTTCGGCTACCCGGTGACCACCAGCGGCGGCAAATACAAGATTGTTGAAGGTCTGGCCATTGACGCCTTCTCGCAGGACTGCATCGACAAGACCCTGGCCGAATTGCGGGCCGAGCAGGACGGCGTCAAGCACCTGTTGTAGCCATGACCGGCCTGCACCCGCGCGCCGCGCTGTTCGACGCCGCTGAGCCTGCGCTGCCGGCCCTGCCGGTCTGCGACCACTACTGCGGCGTCGAGGCGCGGATGAGGAAGAGCCTGGAGCTGCAGGTCGAACTCGGCCCGGTGTTCGACGTCACGCTCGACGCCGAAGACGGCGCGCCCGTCGGCGGCGAGGTCGAGCATGCCTACCTGATCGCGGCGATGCTGGCCAGTGCCGGCAACCGCCACGGCCGCGTCGGCGTGCGCGTGCTGCCGATCGACCACCCGCGCTTTGCCGATGTCATGCAGATCGTCTTGCAGGCCGCCAAGGCACCCGCCTACCTGATGCTGCCCAAGCCGCGCGGTATGGCAGACATCGAGCGCGCGGCAGCGGCGATCGACGCGGCGGGTGGTACCGCCGTACCGCTGCATGCGCTGGTCGAAACCCATGGCGCGCTGCGCGAGGTGCAGGCCATCGCCGCGCATCCGCGCATCGAGTCGCGGTCGTTCGGGTTGATGGATTTAGTAGCGGCGCACCGCGGCGCGATCCCGGCATCGGCGATGAGCGTCCGCGGCCAGTTCGAGCACCCGCTGGTGGTTCGCGCCAAGCTCGAGATCGCGGCGGCCTGCCACGCCCAGGGCAAGACGCCGTCGCACTGCGTCGTCACCGAGTTCAAGCACGCCTCGGCGCTGATGGACGCTGCCGACAAGGCCGCGCGGCTGTTCGGCTACACGCGGATGTGGAGCATCCACCCGGCGCAGATCCGGCCGATCGTCGAAGCCTTCACGCCCACCGTGGCCGAGGTCGACCTGGCGATCGAGATCATCGCCGCCGCGCAGTCTGCTGGCTGGGCACCGATCAAACACCGCGACACCCTGCACGACCGCGCCAGCTACCGCTACTTCTGGCAACTGCTCGAGCGCGCCCACCGCACCTCGTATGCCGGTGGCCCGCAGTTGCCCGCCGAGGTGCGCAAGGCCTACTTCACTGACGTCGCCTGAAACCGGCCGAGAACCTGTGTGGCAACGTCTGGCTACGTCGATCGCGGCGCACGCGCCGACAATGCGCGCCGTCCACCCGCACCGGAGATGCTCTTGAAGCCCAGACTTTCGATCCTGACCGCCGTGGCCGCCGCGCTGCTGCTGGCCACCGCCGCACCGGCGCAGACCAAGGCCACCAAGCCGATCACCAAGATCACCAAGCCCGCCGCCAAGGCCCCGGCCAAGAAGAAGGTCGCGCCGGTCGAAGTGCCACTGCCCAAGGCTGAGGGCGAGCAGCTCGCCGCCGCGGCGATGACGCACTTCGGCGACTACGCCTGCGAATTCGACCAGACGGTCAACGTCACCTTGACGCCGAAGAACGATGGCTACGTCGACGTGCGCTACAAAACGCAAACGTGGACCATGAAACCGGTGCTGTCCTCGACCGGCGCCTTGCGCCTGGAAGACGTGAAGGGCCAGATGCTGATGCTGCAGATCGCCAACAAGTCGATGCTCATGGACACCAAGCTCGGCCAGCGCGTGGTCGATGCCTGCGTGCACGACAAGCAGCGCCTGGCCATCGCTGCGGCAGCTTCGCAACCGGCGGGCGCCGGCCTGCTGCAGGCTTCGGAGCCTGTCGCTTCGGCCCCGTCAACTGCGGCGTCAACTGCGGCTTCAGCGCCGCGCTAAGCGCCAGCCGTCGCGCTGATCTGCGCCAGCGCCAGCGCCTCTCGCTCAGGGCTGAGACCGGCCTTGGTGAAAGCCTGTTGATCGCTGGGCAGGCGGCGGTACCAGGCCAGGGTGTCGGCAACGGTTTGCGCGATCGGGCGGATCGCCAGCCCCGCGGCCTGCGCGGCGCGGGTGTCGGTGCGGGCAAAGGCCGCATGTTCGCTGGCCGAGGACAGCCACAGCGGCAGCTCGATCCACGGTTTCAAGCCCCAGCGCTCAATCTGTTCGGCGCTCGCCCAATGCCAGCGCGGCCGCGTGCCCGCAACCAAAACGCAAGCCTCAAGAACGTCGCCCATCGTCAGCGCAAGCGGCGCCGAGACCACATTGAGCGCGCCGCCGCGGCCGTCGTCGATCGCCCGCAGCAAAAACGCTGCCACGTCGCGCACGTCGATGAACTGCACGGCATGGTCCACCGCACCGGGCACGAGCACGGCCTGGCGTTCGACGGCGCGGGCCACGCGGGCCGGCCAGTAGGTGAAGCGCTGCGTCGGGTCGTGCGGGCCGACGATCAGGCCGGGGCGGAACAGCAGCGCACGGTCGCCGAGCCGGCCGTGACCGCCTGTTCGCACAGCGCCTTCAATGGCCCGTAGGTTCGGCCATCGACGACTTCGGTGTCGGCATCGTCGATGCGGCCGAGCGCGCCGCCCTCGTCGTTGGGTTGGGTGAAGTCGGCGTAGACCGACACGCTCGAGACGAACACGTAGCGGCCGACGAATTGCGAACCGCCAATCACCAGCAGCTTCACGCGCTGACCTCGCCAGCCTGGATCGTTTGCCCCCAGCGCCGCAGCTCGGCCAGCAGGCCGTGGCCGCGCTCGTCGGCCGTGGCCTCGAGCACGCCGATGCGCTCGAGCCAGGCCGGCACCTGCTGCCAACGCGCGCGGCAATGCGCCTGCCACTGGCCGCGCTCGGCGGCGTTGAGCGTGCCCAGGTAGTTGCGGGCGCGAAAGCGCAGCAGCAGCTCGCTCAGGCGCGCGTCGTTGAAGGCCGGCCGGTGCTCGGCCAGACGGTCCGGCGGCAAGGCACGCAGGCGTTGCAGCGCACGCCGATCCTCGTTGTCGAGAAAGCCGCCGTACAGGTCTTCGTCGACATCGATGTCTTCGCTGGCGGCCGGCCGCTCGTACACCTCGGGCCAGATCCCGGCCATCGTGTTGGCCTGGCGCGCCGCGGTTTCGGCATGGCGCAGCGCCTGGTCGACGTCGATACCCCAGCGTGTCGTGGCCGTGCCGAGCGTCTTCAGGTTGCCGATGACGATCGGCGACTTGTTCAGGTGGATGGTCTTGATCGGCAGCCGCGTCTGTCCTGCCGGCAGCGCCTCGGCGGCGGTGAACAGGCGCTCGCGAACCTCGCGCGCGCCCAGCGCGAACAGCTCGCGCGGATCGTGCGCCAGATCCCAGACGATGACTTCGTTCTTGAACTTCGGGTGCGGCGCCAGCGGCCAGACCACCGCCATGCAGCCGCGCTCGACCGGGTAGCGGCCCGACAGGTGAACGAAAGGCCGGCCGACGCCCATCTCGTCGATCACGGCCTGCTTCTTGTGCAGCTTCAAGCAATGGGCCCAGAGTTTGGGCTGCTTGTCTTTGACCAGGCGGGCCAGCGCGATCGTTGCGCGCACATCCGACAGCGCGTCGTGCGCGGCCTCGTGGGCGATGCCGTTGGCGGCGGTGAGCTGTTCCAGCTTGAATGACGGCTTGCCCTCTTCGCGCGTCGGCCAGTGGATGCCCTCGGGGCGCAGGGCCCAGGCGCAACGCACGGTGTCGAGCAAATCCCAGCGGCCGCATTCGTTCTGCCATTCGCGCGCATAGGGATCGATCAGGTTGCGCCAGAACAGGAAGCGCGTGACCTCGTCGTCGAAGCGCAGGCTGTTGTAGCCGCAGCCCACCGTGCCGGGGCGCGCGAGCTGGGCTTCGATGGCATCGGCGAAATCGCGCTCGGGCACCCCGCGCGCTTCGCAGACCTGCGGCGTGATGCCGGTGATCAGGCAGGCCTCGGGCTCGGGCAGCAGGTCGACCGCCGGGCGGCAGTACAGCGTCAGCGGCGCGTCGATCTCGTTCAGCTCGGCGTCGGTGCGCACACCGGCAAACTGCGCCGGCCGGTCGCGGCGCGGCACCACACCGAAGGTTTCGTAGTCGTGCCAGTAAAAGCTGAACGGCGCCATGGGCCAACGATAATCCAGTTCGTCCTCTTCTTCCTGATGGAGCCCTTCTCGATGACCCGTGTTTTCAACTTCAGCGCCGGCCCGGCCGTGCTGCCCGAAACCGTGCTGCGCCAGGCCGCCGCTGAAATGCTCGACTGGCATGGCTCGGGCATGTCGGTGATGGAAATGAGCCACCGCGGCAAGGAGTTCATTGCCATCCACGCCGAAGCCGAGGCGCTGCTGCGCGAGCTGCTGGCGATTCCGGCGAACTACAAGGTGCTGTTCATGCAAGGTGGTGCCATCGGCGAGAACGCCATCGTGCCGATGAACTTGCTACGCGGCAAGACCAGCATCGATTTCATCGACACGGGTGAATGGTCGAAGAAGTCAATCAAGGAGGCGGGTAAGTACGCCGCGGTGAACGTCGCGGCCAGCGCCGCGGCCACCGGCTACGACCGCGTGCCGGCGCGCGCCGATTGGAAGCTCGATGCCAACGCCGCCTACGTGCACATCTGCAGCAACGAAACCATCGGCGGCGTCGAGTACCACTTCACGCCCGACGTAGGCGTTGTGCCACTGGTCGCCGACCTGTCCAGCCACATCCTGTCGCGACCGGTCGAGGCGGCAAGGTACGGCCTGATCTACGGCGGCGCGCAAAAGCACATGGGCCCGGCCGGGTTGACGAGCGTGATCGTGCGTGACGACCTGCTCGGCCAGGCGCTGC
>JANOKY010000369.1:0-1605 GCA_031419635.1 Burkholderiales bacterium
AGCGCCACCGTCTGTTCGGCATCGGCCACGAAGCTCGCTTCGCCGAGCGCCCCCGCGCGCGGGCCGTAGCCGGGGTACTCGGCGAGGATCACGCGCAAGCCCAGCGGCGCGAGTGCGCGCGCGTAGAACGCGCGGTCGCCCACATGCCCGGCGTTGCCGTGAAAGACGATCGCGGTGCCGCGCACGGCGCCCGCCGGCTCGGCGACCAGGCCGCGAAAGTCCTGCGCCGATGGCCACGGCTGCAAGCCGGCGCCGGCCACACCCGCCACCGTGGCCGGGGCGGGGAAGTAGAGCATCCGGTCCTGGCGCAGATAGATCGCCGCCAGGACCATCAGGCCCACGACAAGGATTGCCAGCACGGTGGCCATGGCTTGCAGCGCTTTCTGGGTCAACCCGGGCACGACGTTCGGCGCGTCTAAGCGTTACGACATCGCGCCGAATCTGAGCATGTCGCCAAGGCGCGCCGAGTCGTTGATCGTGTCGTGAGGCACCAGCAAATAGCGCCAGGGTTTCGCCCCCACTGAAGCTGCGTATTGCGATGCGTGCTTGCACCACTGAATTGCTGCCGCAGCCTTGGCCTGCACTTCAGGCACCTTCATGTCGTCGCGGGCCTTGGTCTCGACCATCAGGATCGCGTCGGCGGTCTCCGCCACAAAGTCGGGCACGTATTCCGGCTGCTCGCTGCCGAGCTTGTAGAAGATCTGAAACTGCCCCTTGGCGGGCTTGAACCACCGCCGCGCATCCCGCTCCAGCGTCAACGCAAAGCGCCACTCGGTGCCTGAGTCGAATTTCTGCAAGGGATAGAGGCAGCGCTGAAAGCCGCCAAACAGCATTTGCTTGATGCGTCCCAGCTCGTCAACGGTCTCACGTACATTGCGCACCGCCTGACCAGCAGCCACGGTGTAGTTGCATGGCTTCAGCTCGGTGAACCCTCGGTGGACTTTCACTTCGTACTCCGAAGCGCGCTCCCAGAAGTGAGCCGTCATCTGCGCGTGAATCTCGCGCGCAATCAATCGCCGATCGCGATCCAGCACATTGCGCGCTTCCGATTCGGTCAGGTAGCCGCGCAGGTGCGCCACCATTTGGCCGGCCAGGTCGTAGAGCAACTCGGCGTGGCTGAAGTAGTCGATGTCGTCGAAGTCAACCAGCGCGTGAACGACGTAGTCCTCTAGGCGAACCTCGTGAAGGCCAGACTCTGCTTCCAGTGAAGTCTGTTCGTTGGTGCGCAGCGTGTGGATGAGAATTTCGCGCTCAACGGGCTGCAAATGCAGTTGGCCCACATCAAGCGTGAACGGGTGGAACCAAGTAGTCAGCTCACCCTTGGGCACCACGGAAATGCGCGGGATGTCGATGGTCTGTTGCACGAGCATCTCGGTGGTCTTTGCCACGATTGCCGCCACATCGACAGGTGCCTCGCCCGGCAGCAACTCGCCTTGCGTCGGTCGCAGTCGTTCTTGCACTTCCGCGAGGATGCGCTGCTGCATCTCCGGCCGCAACAGCGCGCCGCTGGTAGGAACCAAGTCTCGCTGCACCTCGTAGCGCGCAATCACCTCCATAACGACATAGGCCACGCCACGCTCGGCTGCAGCCGTGAACAGGGGCGCG
>JANOKY010000370.1:0-1549 GCA_031419635.1 Burkholderiales bacterium
TCGTGCCGGCACGCTTCGGCCGCGCGCTGCACGCCGCGCTGGCCGGCCCGAAGCGCCTGGTGGTGATCGAGGCCTCCGACCACAACGACTGGCCCGCTCGGGTCGATGCAGGCTGGTGGCGTGCGGCGGTGGCTTTCGCGCTGGGTGGCGCATTGCCGTAGAGCGTTTTGGGCATCAACGCTGTCGATGAGGCGTATCAAACAAGATACAATGCGGCGTGACTTCGAAAGGCCTGCCCCGTCTCACGGTTCGCTTCTTTCGCGAGACAACCGGCGCCGAGCCCGTGCGGGTATGGCTCAAGGCATTGCCGGATCAGGACAAGCGCGAGATCGGCGCGGACATCAAGACGGTGCAGTTCGGATGGCCGATCGGCATGCCGGTGGTGGACCACATCGATGGCGAAGTCTGGGAGGTGCGCACGCGGCTCGCAACGCGCATCGCACGGGTGCTCTTCATGCTCGATGGCAACGCGATGGTGCTGCTGCACGGCTTCATCAAGAAGGAGCGCAAGACACCCAAGGCCGATCTCGATCTTGCCAAGCAACGGCTGAAGAAGTTCAGGAGTTCAAAATGACGACGAAACCTGCCCGCAAGGCCAGCAACCCCCACCTGGGCACCGACTTCGACGACTTTCTGCGCGAGGAGGGTCTCTACGACGAGGCCCAGGCGATCGCCGTCAAACGCGTGCTCGCTTTCGAGCTCGAGCGCGGCATGGTCAAGGCGCAATTGACCAAGACCGCCATGGCCAAGCGCATGGGCACGACGCGCGCCCAGCTCGACCGCCTGCTCAACCCCGACAACCCTGCGACGACACTGCAGACCCTGGTGCGCGCGGCCGGCGCGGTGGGCAAGCGGGTGAAAATTTCGCTCGTCAACGCGTGATTGCGGCGAGTTATGGCACGGCTAAATCACGGCGCTGCTGGCGGCGTAGCAACGCGCCTATGGCCCTCGCCCTCGCCGCTGCCGATTCCTCATCTGCGCCAGCGGCCGCTTGCCCTTCAACTGCCGCTCGATGCCGTCGTTGAGCTGGCTGCGCAGCGCCAGCACGTTTTCGATGTGGCCGTAGGCGCCGGGGAAGCGCAGGTCGAGCCACAGCCACAGCGTGCACGCGCGCAGCGCCTGCTCCATGGCTTCGAGGCGGCTGTGGCCGTCCACCTGGTCCAGGAACCAGGGTGAGCCGGCCTGGCCGGTGGCAGCGTGGCTGCCGGCCCAGTCGAGGAAGGCCTGCAACTGGTTCTCGGTGCGCGTGTCCACCGGCGCCTGGGCGTAGATGAAGCGCTCCTTCAACGTCAGCGTGGCGGCGCTGGCGTCGAGCTTCTCGGCCAGCTCGAGCATCTGCTCCAGTTCGGCCACGGCGAAGTGCGCGTCGTCGAGCTTGAGCTGTTCGACGAACACGCCGAGCACCTCGCGCAGCTTGGTGAGCTGCAGGCGCGAGGCAATGGTCTGCACATGCCAGTTGTTCGGCGCCACCGGGGCCTTGAAGTCGCGCGGTGCGCGCGGCGTTTTCGGCAGCAGGTCGGTCAGCAGTTTCAGTGCGCCGGGCTCGGCC
>JANOKY010000371.1:0-3383 GCA_031419635.1 Burkholderiales bacterium
GGGGATGGCGATGCCGGAGTTGGAGGTGCCGAAGTCGATGGCGCAGTACACGGCGGGCCCCGGTGCAAGGGCGCGCAGTGTAGCCAAGCGCAGGACGAAGAAGTGCCGGATCGACTGCGTGAGCGACAACGCTCTGCGAGCTTGTCCATGCCGGGTTTGCCGGCGGGCAACGATCAGGTCGCGCGCAGCAGCGCGATCAGCGGTGGGACGCAGAACCAGAGCATGAAGGTGAGGGCCTGCACGATGGCGCCATCGATGCGCTCGGGCATCTCAGCACGCAGGTACCGGCCCAGCCGCCGCCACAGCCAGGCGGCGTGGACGGCGCCGACGCCGACGCTCCAGCCGAGCAGCGTCGCCATATCGCCTCGCGTCAATGCCAACAGCGCGGCGATGGCCGGCGCGCACAGGGTCGCGGCCATGGCCAGGCGCACGGCGCCGCGCTTGCCGACGATGACCACCAGGGTGCGCTTGCCGGCCGCTTGGTCGGCCTGGCGGTCGGGGCAGCCGGCGAGCAGGATCGAGGGCAGGATCGATACGCCCAACGGCAGCGCCACCAACCACGGCACGCTGTCCATCCAGCCGCCGCCCTGGGCCACGTAGCCGGCGATGATCGCGCCGGCGCTGTGGGTCAGCGCCACATCGAGTTCGCCGAAGCCGCGGTGCGAGAACTTCAGCGGCGGCACGGTGTAGGCCATTGCGAGCACGCCAAACAAGGCGTACAGCGCGGCGATGGTGCCAGCCGATGGGGCCGGCCCCGCCGTGGCCACAGCCAGCAGCGCAGCCAGCGCCGCCGCTGCGCCCAGGATCGCCAGGCCGATCCCCGTGCGCATCGATCTGCGGTCGAGTCGCTGATCGACGAGCACGCGCGAGCCGCCGCTGAACAGGCCGCCGTTGCGGTTGCGCCGGTCACTCTCGAAGTCGAACCATTCGTTGAGGAAGACGGTGGCGGCCTCGAGCAGGAACAGCACCAGGTAGCCGAGCAGGTACGGTGCCATCGCCAGCGGGTGGGCCGCGGTGGCGGCGAGCGCGCCGACGCTGTAGGCGATCCACGTCATCGGATAGAACTGAAGTCGCAGCGCCGCGAACCATGCGAGGGTTTGTTGGCCGAGGCGCTGCGCCGGAGACAGCGCGCCCTGCTTCAGACGCGACCCGGTGGCCCGCGCACACGCGATCCAGCGCTCGCGCTGCGCGGCATCGGAGGCGACGACCGGGCCGAAGGTTTCGACGCGTGCGGTGCGCAGCCCGCAATAGCCGAGCGTGGCGCGCGCCAGCGCCTGGCGTCCCGGCGCCCGATAGACGAAGCGGTAGATCAGCGACGGCGTGTCCATCGTGGTGATGAGGTCGGCCGTGCGGCCCGCCAGCAGCTTGTCCCAGCGGTCGTGCGTGACATGGCGGAAGGCGAACCCCGGTGTCAACACGCGGTCGAGGAAACCCGTGAGCAGCGCCGGAAACGTGCCCCACCAGGTCGGGTAGACCCAGATGAGATGCTCGGCCCAGGCCATGTCGCGCTGCGCGCGCACGAGGTCGGGCTCGAGCGGCTGCAGGTCGGGCGAGACCGCATGCACATCGGGATCGAAACGCAACTCGCTCAGGATCAGCTCGCGGCATTCCACGCCGGCCTGGCGCGCGCCGTCGGCGCAGGCGTCGAAGAGCGCGCCGCACAGGCTGTCGCGGCGGGGATGCGCGAGGATCAGCAGACAGCGCATGGCGCGATGGGGCAATGCGGCAACGAAGCCGCGGGCGAGGTTCGAACCGAGCATGCCGTCGTTCGCGCCATCGCGGTTCGACGTCGGATCAGGCCACGCGCGAGGCGCCTCTTGCTCAGGCTGCGTTGCCGTAGGCCAGCTTCGGATACCAGTCGGTGCCGCGCCCCGCGGGGGTCAGGTCGAGAATGTTCCAAAACGGCGTCGGGTCGGGCGCGCCGCGCGCGTCCTGGCCCGGGTCGGCCGTGCCGCCGAGCTCGGCGCCCCAGAAGTGCCGCACGACACCGTCGCACCTGACCCAGACGTCCAGCGCGGGCCACTCGTTGCCGTCAGGCGCCAGGCCGCGATAGTCGCGCGCGAAGTCGTCGCCGACCGTGGCGTAGAACTTCAGGTTGCGCCAGCCGCGCTCGCGCGCGAAAGCCAGTTGTCGCTCGACAGGCGAGCGGCCGATCACCGCCATCGCCACGCGCTGCGAGATATCGCCCGCGGGGATGTCCAGCGAGCCGAGGAAAGACGTGCACATCGGGCATGGCCGCTCGCGCTGCGGGCCGTACATCCAGAAGTAGGTGACGAGCGTGTCGTGGGTGCCGAACAGGTCCGTCAGGCGGACTGACTTGCCGGCCTCGTCGTTGAATTCATAGTCTCGCGCCTCGCCCCCGGGCGGCAACGCGCGGCGTTGCGCGGCGACGCGCTCGATGTGGCGCCTGAGTTCGATCTCCTCGATCAGCAACGCGGTGCGCGCCTCGCGGTACGCGGCGCTGTCGTTCGGGTAAGGCTTGCTCGCTGCGGCGGCGGCAAGCTCGGTGGCGGGTTTCAGTGGGCTCATCGCGCTCTCCTTGGGGGTGGTGCTGGCTGCATCGATCGTGATTTACCCCGTCGCAGGAGGCTACGTTCTTCGCAACCGGCGGACCGTGCGCTGCACCACATAGCCATACCAGGCGAGTGGATCGAGAGCGGCCAAGGGGCAGAGGCGGCGGGTGACGCTGGGCTGCTCATCCGTTCAGCAAGGGGCCGGCCGCGCGGCGGCCGCTGTCGCCAGCGCGCACTGCGGCACGCGGGTCGATCGAGCGGGCAGGACGACGATGGACCCCCTGGCACGAGTGGACTCGCCTCGGCAAACGGCTAAGCTCCCACCACGATGACCTCGAACGGACCCGATCCTCTGCACGCCATCGCCGGCCCGACGCGCCTTGCCCGCCATGGCTGAGCGATCGTTCGCCAACGAGGTCGTGAAGCTGCGGCTCGGCGACGGCGACGAATTCCGCGGCGAAGGCATCCTGGCCGTCACCAAGGCCTTGTTGCAGTCGGGCGTGTCGTATGTGGCGGGCTACCAGGGCGCGCCGATCTCGCACCTGATGGACGTGCTGACCGACGCCAACGACATCCTGCGCGAACTGGGCGTGCACTTCGAGCACAGCGCGTCCGAAGCCACGGCCGCGGCGACGCTGGCGGCGTCGGTCAACTACCCCTTGCGTGGCGCGGTGACGTTCAAGTCCACGGTCGGCACCAATGTGGCCTCCGATGCGCTGGCCAATCTGACTTCCGGCGGCGTGACCGGCGGTGCCTTGTTGATCGTGGGTGAGGATTACGGCGAAGGCTCGAGCATCATGCAGGAGCGCTCGCACGCGTTCGCGATGAAGTCGCAGGTGTGGCTGATGGACCCGCGGCCGAACCTGCCCA
>JANOKY010000372.1:0-15947 GCA_031419635.1 Burkholderiales bacterium
TACAGGCCGGCGATTTTGATCGCCTGGGCTTGCGCCTGGGTGAACACGGGCAGGCCGAACGCGAGCGCGCAGGCGGTGGTGATGAGGGTTCGGCGCAGCAGTTTCATGTTCTCTCCTCGGTGGGATGGGGGTGAAGCGAAAGAAAGCCAGGGACTCTAGTGGGATTGCACCAAGCGGCGCAATTCGGATGAATCCTCGGCCAGCGCGGCCAGTCCCCGCGCCGCAGCCCCTCAGGGAATGAACTCGAACTTGCTGATAATGACCTCGACCGGCAGCCCGTTCTGCGGCGCTGCGCCGCGGAACAACCACAGGTTGATGCGCGCGTTTTCGCCGCCCGGCTTGGGGATGCCTGCGCGCCGGGTGTAGCTCCACGATTTGATCGTGTTGCCGGACGTGCTGCTGAGGAAATCGACGCTACGGCTGCCCCAGCGAAAGCTGTGGCTGGTGCTGGCGTAGCCCGGGTTCAGGGTCCAGCGGGTCAGGTTGCCGCTGCTGGTGTAGGGCTGCACCACGTACTGCACATTGGTGGCGTCCTGGGCATTGCCCCAGCGCGAAAACTCGATGTCGAGTTCGCGGTGGTTGTAGGCCGCGTTGTCGTTCCAGGTGAACAGGCCGAGCACGACATTCGGGTCCAGCGCCTCGACCGGCGACTCCAGCGTGAAGCGGTAGGTGCCGTAGCCGAGCGCGCTCTCCAGGATCACCTCGGCGCATTGCCATACGCCGCCCTCGTTCGTGATCGCCAGGTGCAGCTTGCCCTCGGCGTCGACCCAGACGTTCTTCGCGTCGTCGGAAAAGTTGTTCGGGCCCGGGCCCCACAGTGCACCGCCGCTGGCCTTCACGGTCCAGTTGCGGTTGGAAAAGCTGATCGTGCGCGGGGTGGCAGTGGCGGCGGCCACGGCGCTGTCGGCGGCCCGGCTGGCACCGGAGCGGCGCGCGTCCGCAGGCTCGGCCAGCGCGGGGCTGACCATCAACGCAATCGCGGTCCACAGCAAGCACTTGATCATGGCGCCCTCCCGATGTTTGCAGGTGGACTCTATGCCGGCTGCGGAGTCGTTGGCGCTGCGCCCCCCTATCCCGGGGCCGTGAACAGGTCACGTCAATGCGTCGCCGCGTCGAAGCCGTAGGCCGCGACGGCATTGCCCACCAGGATCGCCTCGCGGTCGATGTCGTTTGGCGCCCAGACCGACAACAGGGCCAGCAGCGCAGCGTCCGACGGCGCCGGCACGCGGTTCGGGTGCGGCCAGTTGCTGGCCCACAGGCAGCGCTGCGGGTGCGAGCGCACGAGGGCGCGGGCCAGTGCCGACACGTCGTGGTAGTCGGGCGGGCCCTGCTTCGAGGTTTCGTAGGGCGCCGCGAGCTTGACCCAGCGGCCCTCGCGGTCGAGCAGCATTTGCAGGGCCTTGAAGGCGGCATCGTCGACGCTCACCGGCTCGATGAACTTGCCGGTGTGATCGATCACCAGTTTGCCCGGCAGGCGGTCGATCACGGCCTGATGCTGCGGCAGCTCGCGGCCGTCGAGCTGCAAGTTGATGGTCCAACCCAGCGGCGCGATGCGTGCGGCCATGCTGGGCAAAGCGTCCCAAGGCAGCAGGCCCCCGGCGCCGGCCAGCATCATGAAACGCACGCCGCGCACGCCGTGGTCGTGCAGAAGCTGCAACTGCGCATCGCTCACGTCAGCGGGCACCACGGCGATGCCGCGTGCCGCATCGCCGAGTTGCGCCAGCGCGGCCAGCAGGCAGGTGTTGTCGAAACCGTGGCCGGTGGGCTGGACCAACACCACGCGCTCGAGGCCGAGCGCGCGCTGCATTTGGCGGTAGGCCGACAGCGGTGCGTGGGGCGGCTTGAAGGTCGCCGTGGGCGCCAGCGGGTAGCCGTCTTCGTAGATGTGCACATGGCAGTCGCAGGCGCCGTGCGGCATGGCGGTCGTCATGGTCGCGGCTCGATCCGGCTGCGCGCGAAGAACCCCTGCAAGCGGCTCGCGCTCGCAGCATTCACCGCGCCCTGCGGCAGCCTGCCCTTCACGATATCGCTGACCTGCTGCACCGTCTCCATCGACTGGTGCAGGGTCGCCTCGGGCGTCAAGCCGCCGATGTGCGGCGTGGCGATGACGCGCGGATGGCGTGCCAGCTCCAGGCTCGGCATCTGGTCGGGCGCGCGGCCGACGTCGAGCGCGGCGCCCGCGATTTGGCCGGCATCGAGCGCGTGCAGCAGCGCGGCCTCATCGACCAGGTTGCCGCGCGAGGGATTGATGAAGAAGGCGCTCGGCTTCATCGCCGCGAACGCGGCGGCGTTGATCAGGTTCTCGGTCTCGGCGGTGGCGTTGGCCAGGCAGACCACGTAGTCGGCCTCGGCCAGCAGCGTGTTCATCGGCACCTGGCGCAGCGCCGGGTTCGGCACGGCCACATGCGGGTCGGTGACCACCACGCGCATGCCCAGGGCCAGCGCCAGATCGGCCAGGCTGCGCCCGATCAGGCCGTGGCCGACGAGGCCCAGCGTGGCGCCGCGCAGCTCGCGGCCCATCAGCGGCGCCACTGCGCTGCCGGCACGGTACTGCAACACGGCGGCGCTGATGTGGCGGCTGAGGTCGATCATCACGCCGAGCGTCCACTCGGCCACCGCGGTCATGAAGCCGGCGCTTGCCTGCGTGACCAGGATGCCGTGCGCGCTGGCCGCCGTCACGTCGATGTTGCGGATGTCGACCGCGCAGCGGCACAACGCCACCAGTTGCGGCAACCGCGCCAGCATCTCGGCGCTGCCTTCGGCACGGCGGTCGCTGACGAGGATGTCGCAGCCTTGCGCCGCGGCCGCCAGCGTGTCGACGTTCCACGGCGCTTCACTTGGATTCAGGCGCACATCGACCACCGCTTCGAGCGCCGCCAAGGCACGCGTGCCGTAGTAGTTGGCCAACGCGCTTGGGCTGTGACTGAGGAAGACCGTGGCGCGGGTCATCGGCGCGCCTTGGTTGCCGTCGGCGGCGCGGCCACCGATGCGCGCTCGACCAGCGCGGGCTTGAACAGGAACTCGGCCGGCGCGATGCTGCGGTCGGCCAGCCGGCCGATCACGCGCTCGACGATGGTCTGTGCCATCTCGGGCACCGGCAGGCGCACGGTCGTCAGCCCCGGGCTGGTCAACGACGACAGGAACAGGCCGTCCATGCCGACGACCGAGACATCGGCCGGCACCGCCAGGCCGGCGTCGCGAAAGCCCGCCAGCAAGCCGAAGGCCAGCAGGTCATTGACCGCGACGATGCCGGTCGGCCGCTGACGCTGTTGGGCGATGCGCGCGGCCAGCAGGCGGCCGACATCGGCCATCTCGGAGTCACCGTACTCGCTGCTCGTGCTGCCGTCGATCACGCGCGCGCGCTCGCCCAGGCCCGCGCTTTCGGCAGCGGCCAGAAAGCCCTTGATCTTTTCACCGCGGCTCATCGTCTGGCCCGACGCGGTGACGAACGCCAGCCGATGGTGGCCCTTGGCAATCAGGTGCCGGGTGGCCAGGTGCGCGGCCTCGAAGTTGTCGACCGAGACATGGTCGATCGCCGACGCCGCGCCCGGCGTGGCCCGGCGGTCGTAGCTGACCATCACCAGGCCGCGCGCCACGGCCGACTCGAAATGTTGCTCGTCGACCAGCGACGAGATCACGATCACACCGCGCACGCCGTGGGCCAGCAGGTCGTCGAAGAAGCCCGTCTCCTTGTCGCGGTTGCGGTAGGTGTTGCCGAGCAGCACGCGGTGGCCGTGGCGCTCCTGCGCCGCGGTTTCGATTTCGCGCGCGATGTAGCCGTACATCGGGTTGGCGATGCTCGGCACGAGCAGGCCGAGCATCGGCGTCTGCCCCGTCTTCAACTGCCGCGCCGCGCGGCTGGGGCGAAAGTCCAGCGCCGTGATCGCCGCCTGCACACGCTGCAGCGTCTCGCCACGCATGCGGTCGACGCGGCCGTTGAGCACGTTGGAGATCGTGCTCACCGAGACACCTGCCTCGCGCGCGACATCGGCGATGTTGCTCACGCCTTCACCCGAGGAAGTAATGCGGAAGCCACGATGCCAGCCCCGGAATGAAGATCACCAGCATCAACACAAGCACCTCGGCGAGCATGAACCACCAGACATGGCGGTTGACCTCGGCGTACGAACATTGCGCGATGCTGGTGGTGACGAAGAGCAGCGGCGCCGTCGGCGGCGACACCGCGCCGATCTGGTTGCACATCACCATCACCAGGCCCATCTGGAACGGGTCGATGCCGTAGGCCTTGCTGATCTGGATCGCCACCGGGGCAAAGATCAGCAGCACCGCGAGCGAATCGACGAAGGTGCCAAGCACGATCATCACGCCGGCCACGATCAGCAGCACCATCGTCGGGTTCTGCGAGAACGAGGTGACGAACTTGACCGCGCCGACGTTGAACTCGAGGTACGCCAGCAGCCAGCCCGAGGCCCCCGCCACGGCGATCACGCCCGAGACCATCGTCGTCATCACCGCGGCCTCGATCAGGATGCCGGGCAGATCACGCAACTTGATCTTGCGGTAGTACAGGGTGCCGAGCAGCAGCGCATACAGGCAGGCGATGGCCCCGGCTTCGGTGGCGGTGAAGATGCCCGACAGGATGCCGCCGACGATGATCACCGGGCCGAGCAGCGCCGGCCAGACGTCGACGAAGGACCGTGCCACGGCACGCCACTCGAAGCGGCCATGGACGACGCGCAACTCGGGGTAATCGGGGTGGTAGGTGTAGATCTTGATCGTGGCCATCAGAAAGAGGCCGACCAGGATGCCGGGCACGATACCGCCGAGGAACAGGCCGCCGATCGACACCTGGGCAATCGAGCCATAAACAACCATCACCATGCTCGGCGGGATGATCGCGCCGATGGTGCCGGCGGTGGCGATCAGCGCAGCGGCGAAGCCGGGCTTGTAGCCCGAGCGCTTCATCGTCGGGATCACGATCGCCGAGATCGCCGACGCGTCGGCCGTGCTCGAGCCAGAGATGCCGGCAAAGATCATGCTCGCCACCACCGCGGCATGCGCCAGGCCGGCGCGGAAGTGCCCGACCAGCACGCGCGAAAAATCGACCAGTTGCTGGCTCATGCCGCTGGCCGACATCAGCCCGCCGGCGAGGATGAAATAAGGCAGCGCCAGCAGCGTGAACGAATCGAGCTGGGCGAACATCTTCTGCGCGAACAGCGGCAGCACCAGGTCGGGCACCGCCGCCACGCCGACATAGCCGACGAGTGCGATGGCCAGCAGGATCGGCACGCCCAGCAGCATGGTGCCGAGCATCAGCGCCAGCAGGAACCAGATCATGGCGAGGTGGCCACAGCCGGCCGCCAGGCGCCGCTACCGATGCGCCGCGCCGCCACCAGCAGCAGGTAGACGCCGCCAACCACCATGCCCGCGTACGGGTAGCTCATCGGCACTTCCAGGCCCGGCGACGATTGCAGGTGGGCCACCCGCGCGACCATGGTGCCCAGCACCATCAGCGACACCGCGAAGGCAACCCAGGTCAGCTCGATCAACAAGTTGAACGCCGCGCGCGGCCCGCGCGGCAGCATGTCGCAGAAGGTCTCGATGTACAGGTGCGCGCCGCGACGGTAGGCGATCGGGATGCCGAGAAAGACGATCCAGATGTGGCCGAAGATCTGCGCCTCTTCGCTCCAGCTCAGCGAGGAGTTCAGAGCGAAGCGGTGGAAGACCTGCAGCAGCGCGATGCCGACGATGACGGCGAAGATCGCGGCGACCAGCAGTTCGGCACTGCGGTCGACGGCGTCGAGCAGACGCCGCATCACGCTAGGGACGGGGCACGCGGGACAGCAAGACCAAGCGACCGCCGCGGATCCGGCTCCGCCGGTCCGCCAGCGGTGCCCCCTTGAGGGGGAGCGGCGCAGCCGCTTCGGGGGTGGTCCACATCACTGCTTGCGAATCTGCGCCAGCAGCGCCTCGGCGCCGAACTCCTTGGCCAACTCGTCCTGCGCCGTCAGCGCGGCCTTTTGCAGCGGCCCGACATCGATCTCGTTGACCTTCATGCCGAGCTTCTTCACGGCCGCCAGCGACTCGGCTTCGCGCTCGGGTGCGGCCTTGCGCACGAAATCGGCAGCCACCTGCGCGCCCTTGCTCATCACCGCCTGCTCGGCCGGGCTGAACTTTTTCCACTCAGCCAGCGAGAACACCAGCACCGTCGGGTCCATCAGGTGGCGCGTCATCGCGATGCAACAGGCGACTTCGTTGAGCTTGAACGAGACCGTCGTTGCGGCCGTGTGTTCATAGCCGTCGAGCACGCCGCTTTGCAGCGAGGTGTAGATCTCGCCGAAGTTCATCGGTGTGGCATTGGCGCCCATCGCATTGATCGCCGAGACGAACACCTTGGTCGGGATGGTGCGGATCTTCAGGCCCTTCAGGTCGGCAGCGTTCTTCACTTCCTTCTTCGCCGTGACGACGTTGCGATAGCCCCAGCTCACCGCCCACGACAGCACCTTGAAGCCCGACTTCTCCATGTCGGCCTCGAGCTCCTTGCCGACCGGGCCGTCGAGCACCGCTTCGGCATGGGCATAGCTCTTCCATACGAAGGGCAGGCCCAGCACACCGATGCGCTTGACGAAGGACGCGTATTCCGCCGGTCCGCCGGTGGTGCCCGACGCACCCGAGCCCAGTCGCATCGCTTCGATGACCTCGCGCGACTGGCCGAGCTGGCTGGCCGGGAAGACCTTCACTTCCATGCTGTCCGAGTTGGCGTTCACGTAGGTCATGAACTGGTGCGCGAGCATGGTGTTGTCCACGCCCAGATCGGCCGGTCCTGCCGTGTGGATGCGGATCAGCTTCTTCGCCGGGGCTTGTGCGGCGGCCGGCAAAGCCGCCACCCAAGCCAACACGGACACCACCAAGGCTTGCAGGATGCGATGCATGTTTGTCTCCACCACTCGCTCTAGTAAAAGAGTAGAACGATTTAGTAGAACGATACACCGCGGGCCCGGCGCACAGCCCCCGTGGTTTCACCAGGGCCGGCGCACGCGATCCAGGTAGGGGCCTCGTCCGGCGGCGACGCCCGGCGCGGTCCTACACGGCAAGAACACAGCACCCGGATACTGGCGATACACCGTTGTGCAGTCTCGCCACGACGGTCGAACTCGCCTGCCGCTCGCCTGTCACCCGACACGCAGCGTCGGCTGAAGGGCACGCTGATGAACACCGCTTACTTTCGCCGCCCGCTGTGGGCGCTTGCCAGCACGCTGTTGCTGAGCTTCGCCGGCCTGGCTGCGGCGGAGCCGCCTTCGCGCGCGGCGCGCCTGGGTTACCTCAGCGGCACAGTGAGCTTCTCGCCCGCTGGCCAGCCCGATTGGGTGCGGGCGGCGGTGAACCGGCCGCTGACCACTGGCGATCGTCTGTGGACCAGCGCCAATTCGCGCGCCGAATTGCAGATCGGCGGCGCGGCGATCCGCATGGGCCCCTCCACCAGCCTGATCTTGCTCAATCTGGACGACCGCATCGCCCAGGTGCAATTGTCGCAAGGCACGCTGAAGCTGCGCGTGCGCAGCCTGGGGCCGCGGCAGAGCTTTGAAGTGGCCACACCGAATCTGGCCTTCACCCTGCGCAGGGCCGGCGATTACCGCGTCGAGGTCGATCCCAACGACGACGCGACTTCGGTCTCGGTGCAGAGCGGCGTGGCCGAGGTCTATGGCGATGGCGCTTCCTACACCGTCGATGCGCGCCGCGCCTATCGCTTCTACGGCACCGGCCTGTCCGACTACGAGACGCTGACGGCGTGGCGTGACGACGATCTGGACCGCTGGTCGCGCGAGCGCGACCGCCGCGGCGAGCGCTCGGTCTCGGCGCGCTATGTCTCGAGCGAAGTCGTCGGCTACGAAGACCTCGACAGCAATGGCACCTGGCGTGTCGATGCGAGCTACGGCAACGTCTGGACGCCGAACCGCGTGGCCTCGGGCTGGACGCCGTATCGCGACGGCCATTGGTCCTGGGTCGACCCCTGGGGCTGGACCTGGGTCGATGACGCGCCCTGGGGCTATGCCGTTTCGCACTACGGCCGCTGGGCCCACATCAACAACACCTGGGCCTGGGTGCCCGGCCCGCGGCGT
Source organism: Burkholderiales bacterium (assembly GCA_031419635.1). Taxonomy (GTDB): domain Bacteria; phylum Pseudomonadota; class Gammaproteobacteria; order Burkholderiales; family Burkholderiaceae_C; genus CADEEN01. Next base: position 8,082 of record JANOKY010000372.1, read on the forward strand.
GAGCGCGCGGTGTACGCACCGGCGCTGGTGGCCTTTATCGGCGGCAAGAATTTCCAGGTCTCGGTGACGGTCGGCAACGCGCCAGCGAGCAACGTCGGCTGGTTCCCGCTGGCGCCGCGCGAGGTCTATCAACCTTCGTATCCCGTCAGCCGCGTCTACTTCGACAACATCAACCGCAGCAATGCGGTGATCGCGCCGCAGACCATCACCAACGTCTACAACACCACGAATGTCACCAGCAATACCACGATCGTCAACAACACCACCAATGTCACCCAGGTGATCTACGCCAACCAGCAGGTGAGCGGCGCCGTGGTCGCCGTGCCGGCGCAGGCCTTCGTGCAGTCGCAGCCGGTGGCCAGGGCCACGGTGCAGTTGCCGCGCGAATTGGTGGTCAGCGCGCCGGTGGTGCGCGTCGCCAGCGTCGCGCCGGTGCAGCAAAGTGTGCAAGGCGGCGCTCCGGCAGCCGCCACCAAACCGCCAGTGCTGCAGCAAGCCGTCGTCGCTCGCACCGCGCCGCCGCCGGCACCGGTGCCGTTCGCCGTTCAGCAGCCTCAATTGGCCGCCAAGCCGGGCGCACCGATCGACGAAGCGCAACGCGCGCAACTCAAGCCCGCAGCACCGGCGGTGGCTGCGCCCCAGGTCAGCGTGGTGGCCGCGGCCCCGGCGCCGACCGCGACCGCGCTGCCGCCAGCGACAGCGCCGGCCAGCAAGTCGCCGGAAGCGCGCAAAGCCGCGTCGGCCCGGGCCGACGCGGGCAGCGGCGAAGGCCGCAAGCCCGATGACGACAGGGCGGCGGCAAGGGCCGACGCAGCCAAGGCCGAGGCAGCAAGAGCCGAGGCGGCGAAGGTCGACGCAGCGAGGGCCGAGGCGGTCAACGCTGACGCCGCCAAAGCCGGCAGCGCAAAGGCGGAGGCCGTGAAGGCCGAGGCAGCAAAGGCCGCGGCAGGGCAGGCCGAAGCCGCGAAAGCCGAGGCCACCAAAGCCGCTGCGGCCAAGGCAGCGGCGGCCAACGCCAACGCCGACGCAGCGAAGGCCGCGGCAACCAAGGCCGATGCGTCCAGGGCGGCTGACGCCAAGGCCGAGGAGGCCAAGGCCGATGCGGCCAAGGCGGCGCGTGCGAAGGCCGAGGCAGGCAGGGCCGACGAGGCCAAGGCCGGCAAGGCGAGGTCCGATGCCGCCCAGGCCGAATCGTCAAAGGCCGAGGCCCTCAAGGCCGAAGCCACCAAAGCCGATGCCACCAAGGCCGCCACGTCCAAAGCCGATGCAGCGAAGGCCGAAGCCGCTAAGGCCGACGCCAGCAAAGCCGCGGCAGCGAATGCAGCCACGGCCAGTGCCGAAGCATCGAGGGCCGCGACCGCCAAAGCCGAAGCGGCCAAGGCGGCTGAGGCCAGGGCCGAGGCAACCAAGGCCGCCAGCGCCAAAGCCGAGGCCGGCAAGGCCGACGAGGCCAAAGCCGAGAAAGCCCGACGCGATGCGGCAGCGGCCGATGCGTCGAAGGCCGAGGCCGTGAAGAACGAGGCCACCCGAGCCGACGCGGCCAAAGCCGCCAACGCCAAGGCCGACGCAGCGAAGGCGGAAGCCGCCAAGGCTGAAGCCGCTCGCGCCGACGCCGCCAAGGTCGCCGCAGCCAAAGCTGAAACCGCCAAGGCTGAAGGCGCCAGGGCCGAAGCAGCGAAGGCTGACGCCGCAAAAGCCGGCATCGCGAAAGCTGAAGCCGCGAAGGCCGAGGCAGCGAAGGCCGAGGCCGCCAGAGCCGAAGCGGTGAAGGCCGAGACGGCCAAGGCCGAAGCCGCCAAGAGCGCCGCACAGGCCAAGCCAGCCGCGGCGGCACCGCCACCGAAGGCGCGCGCGTCGGGCCCGAAATCCGAGGCTGACGCGAACGACGAAGAAGAGAAGCAAAAGAAAGACGGGCGCAAGCCGTAGTCAGCTGCGGAGAAGCCGGCGAGTCACACGGCTTCTCCGACAGTTGCGCGGCGAGTTGGGCGCTACCAATCAACCACGCCGCGATGCGCATCTCGGCACCGCTCGGCGCATCGATGCAACTCGAAATCGTCGACCCTTCGCCGCATGGGCTCGTTACGCCGCGCGCTCCAGGTAGCTCTGGAACACGCCGACATGAACGAAGGCCTCATCGGCCGCGTCGGGCCAGAGCTCTGTGCTGCTGAAGCGCACGTCGAAGGTCGGCTCGTCTTGCGCCGCCACGCCATGCGCGTGGGCATCGGGGAAGGGATAGGCAGGCGATACGCCGACCACGAGGCCCTGCTTGCCGCGGATGTAGGCCGGCATGCGGGCATGGCCGGGCACGAAGTCCATCCGCACCTTGACGCGCTCACCCAGATTGAAGTGCTCGCGATCGGCCGCGTTCGAGCGGCCGGCGGCGCTGGGCAAGGCCAGCGGGAAGGCGCCGCCGGCACGACGCTCGAGCTCTTCGAGCGTGATGATGCCCTTCTCCACGCACAGCGTGGCCAGGCTGGTCAGCGTGCGCTCGTAGTAGCTGGCGGCCATGTAGTGGCGCGGCTCCATGCGCTCGATGGCGTGGCGGTACTCGTCCATGTTGAAGATGCCCAGGCGAACCGCCAGCGAATACAGCGCGTTGGCGCGCTTCTCCCACGCCGCGTGGAACACCGGTGCGGTTGGCGAATGGCGTACGCGGCCGAAGCCCTGCTTGCCGCCGAGATCGTGGATGCCGTCCATGACTGAACCTTTACCTTGCGCTGCTACAGGCGGGCGACGCCGATCATCGAATCCTTGCTGACGATGGCGGCCAGCTTGTCCTGCGGCCAGCCCAGCGTTGCGCGCGGCTGCAGCGGCAGCACCATGTAGCGCGTGTCGGCGGTGGTGTCCCAGACGCGGATCTCGATCTCGGGCGCGAGATCGAGGCCCATCTCTTTCAGCACGCTGCGCGACTCACGCACCACCCGGGCGCGGTACTCGAGGTCCTTGTACCAATCCGGCGGCAGGCCGATGACCGTGAACGCCGTGCACGAGCACAGGGTGCAGCAGATGACGTTGTGCACTGTCGGCGTGTTCTCCAGCACCACCAGGTGGCGGTGGTGGCGCGGCATCTCGATGCCCAGCTCAGTCACGGCGGCGCGGCCGTTGGCGAACAGCCGCTGGCGAAAGGCCGCATCGGTCCAGGCCTTGGCGACCACCCGTGCGCCGTTTTGCGGCAGCCAGGTTTCCGCGGCGAGGTGGGTCGCCTGCACGATGAATTCGCCGGCCTTTATGCCGCGCTCTTCGAGGGCGGCTTCAATCGCCTGCACGCGTCGTTCAACGGTGGCGATGGCTGGGTGCAACGGGCTCGGGTCGGGCATGGCGGGCACTCCCTGCGCAGCGGTTCAGGCCAGTATAAGAGTGCCAGAATCGGCGCACCGTGCTGCCATTTGCCTGAGCCATGAACCCGCCTTGCGAGCTGAGGCTGCGCCCGGCGCTCGCGCTGGAAGCGCAGGCGCTGGCCGAGATGTCGCGGCAGTGGATCGAGGCCGGCCTGGGTTGGCGCTATACGCCGCAGCGCATGGCCGCACTGATCGGCCACGCCGACACGGTGGCGCTGGTGGCGCACGACGCTGCGCAGATCCACGGCTTTGCGGTGATGCAGTTCGGCGACGAGCAGGCGCACCTGGTGCTGTTGTGCGTGCAGCCGGCGCAGCGCCAGCGCGGCATCGGCCGGCGCCAGACCGAGTGGCTTCTGGCGACGGCGCGCGTGGCCGGAATCGAATCGATCGGCCTGGAGCTGCGCGCCGACAACGCCGCCGCCCTGGCCTTCTACCGCAGTCTCGGCTTCACCGAAACGCAACTGGTGCCGGCCTACTACGGTGGCCAGATACCGGCGCGGTGCATGACGCTGCGGCTGCGCGCGTGAGTTGAGCAGGCGGCGGCTGTAAGCCGTCGCCTACGCGGCAATCGCCGCTCGTCCGATGGCGCGATCCGAGCCGAGGGGCCAGCATCCCCCTTCACTCCAAGGAACCACCCGTGAATAGCAAAATCCTGACCGCTTGTTTCGTCGTCGCCGCCCTGCTTTCGCCGATCGCCACCCGTGCTGCGGACGATGGCGACAAAGACCGCAAGAATCCGGTGGCCTTCGTCAAGGACTCCGTGATCACTACCAAGATCAAGACCAAGCTGGCTGCCGAGAAGCTGAGCAGCCTGGCCAAGATCAGCGTCGATACCGACGCCAAGGGCATGGTGGTGCTGAGCGGCACCGCCCGCAGCCAGGAAGCCATCGACAAGGCCGAGTCGATCGCGCGCGGCACCGAAGGCGTGGCCTCGGTGCAGAACAACATCAAGGTGAAGAAGGACGACTGAGCGTCAGCTTAGGCAGCGCCGCATGCGGCGCCGTAGCGAGGAACGCCCGCGCCCGCAGCGCGGGCGTTTGTCTTTGTGCGCCCCGCGGTCAGCGGCCGTGGCCGCCGCGCCAGCCGCGGCCGTAGTGGCCGCCGTAGCCGTGGTACGCGCCGTAGCCGATCAGGGCGCCGACCACCAAGCCCACACCGAGCGGCGCATAGTTGGGCTCGTAATACACGGGGCCCGGCCCCGGGTAGGTTTGGTACACCGACACGGGCTGGTCTGGATAGTCTTGATAGCTCGGCCGTTCCACATACACCGGTGCCGGCCGCGACGACTGCGGCGGCGCGCTGCGCGCGCGTGGCGGCGGCGCGTACTGCGGCGGCGCGTCACCATCAGCAATGGCCTGCACCTGGACCTGCACGTAGCGGCCCGGATCCTGGCGCATCTGGGTGGTGTACTGCCGCCCGCCGTACTCATAGACCACGCTGTAGCCGCCGCTGCGGCTCTCATAGGCAGTTTCCGTCGTGCAGCGCCGCACGCTCTGCACCTGACTGCCCTGGCCGCCCGACTCGATGCTGTTGCCGACCACTGCGCCGCCGAACACACCGAGCGCGGTTGCCGCGGCCCGCCCTGCGCCTGCGCCGACGGCGTTGCCCATCGCGCCGCCCGCAATCGCGCCGATCAACGCGCCGGCACCCGAAGGTTGCCGCTGCACCGTCACCGACTCGTCGCTACAGACCCGGCGCGGCACGGCCGCCTGCTGCACGATCGGCGTGACCGAGATGACGGTCGCGCGATCGGTGTCATAGGCGGACGGCGCGGGCGCCGCACTTTGTTCATACGGCTGGCTGCGCGACGGGGTTTGCGCCCAACTCGAGCTCGCCAGGGCCACCGCGGACAGGGCCAGCGTGGATGCAACGGCAATGGTTTTCATGGCAATCCAATCGCAAGTTGTTGGAACCCGAGGCGGACCGACGCTGCGATGCTACGCGGGGCCCGGCTGGCTTGCATTGCGCCTGGGTAAAGCTGCGACGGCGGTTGGTAACACGCAGTGTGCGCCGCCGGCCCGCAGTTGAGTCACCGCAACGTCCGCAGCGCCGCTACTCCGGTGTCGCCGCTTCGTTGTCAGCGCCGCCGTCGGCCAGCGCCTGGCGCGCCAGTTCTTCCTCGCTGAGTTCGGGCGCAGCTTGCAGCGCGGCCAGCTCTTCCAGCATCTCCGGCGAGGCCGGGGCATTGCCCAGCAGCACGTCCTCGAAGCTCGGGTGCGCGGCCTGGCGCTCCTCGTGATCCACCGGCGAAGGGTGAACCACCAATGGCGTCAATGCCGGCAGCTTGGCTGCTGCGAGCTCGAGCTGCTCGTCGAGCAGTTTGGTGAATTCGCCCTCGGGCGGGGTGGCATTGGGGGTCATGGGCATTCTCCTTGCGAGGCCGATGTTCTACCCTTCGGCGCCATCGCGCCAGCGCCAACCGCGAATGGCGGCGGAAACATTTGGCAGCGATCGTCTCCGCACGCCGTCGCTGGCCTCGACCAGCGCACAGTCACGTTGAAAGGAGCGCCCCATGAGCCCATCGAAATCGGCGGCCGCCATCGCGCTGGCGTGTGGCTGGCTGCTCATCGCCGGCGCCTGTGCGATGCCCTACTCGCTCAAGCCAGGCGACAGGCTCGACGAGGTTCGCCAACGCGTGGGCCAGCCCGCCAGCGAGCACCCCACGCCCAACGGTGGGCGCAAGTTGCTGTACCCGCTGGGCCGGCAGGCCTACCTGCTGGCGTTCGACGCCCAGGGCCTGCTCGTGCGTTGGGAGAACGTGCTCGACGAAGCCCATTTCGCCCGCATCAGCGCCGGCATGACGCGCGAGCAGGTGCGTGAGCAGCTCGGCGAGCCGGCGAGCGTGTGGGGCGTGCGCTACCACCACCAGACGGTGTGGTCGTACCGCTTCCTCGGGCCGTTCTGCCTGCTGTTCCATGTCGGCATCACGCCGGCTGGCATCGTCGAGGACACCAGCTACGGGCCCAACCCGCGCTGCGAGCGCGACCGCAGATTCCTGTAGCGCCAGCCGGCCCGCGCATGGGCCCGAGCACGTGCCGGCGATGTCTGGCAGCATCGACACCTACCCCTGCCGCGCTGAGGTTTCGCCATGCCCCCGTTCACCTCTGCTGTCACCATGGCCGCGTTCACTGCTGCCGTCATCGGCCTCGCTGCCCCCGCGGCGGCGCGCGCGCAGGCGGGCACAGCGCCTGTAGCCTGCCCGCCCCTGCTGCAGCAGACGTTCCCGCGCCTGCAGGACGACAAGCCGCAGTCGCTGTGCCAGTACGCAGGCAAGGTGCTGCTGGTGGTCAACACCGCCAGTTATTGCGGTTTTACGCCGCAGTACGAGGGCCTGGAAGCGCTGCACGCCAACTACGCGGGCCGCGGCCTGGTGGTGCTGGGTTTCCCCAGCAACGACTTCGGCCAGCAGGAGCCCGAAGCGGGCAAGCAGATCGCCGACTTCTGCTTCAACACCTACGGCGTGCGCTTCCCGATGTTCAGCAAGAGCAGCGTCAAGGGCAAGGCGGCGAACCCGCTGTTCGTTGCCTTGACCCAGGCCACCGGCGCCGCGCCGGGATGGAACTTCCACAAATACCTGATCGACCGCCAGGGCAAGGCCGTGGCCAGCTACAACAGCGAAACCACACCGACGAGTGCGACGCTGGTGGCGGCGGTGGAGAAAGCGCTGGCGGCGAAGTAGGGCCGCGGTTTCGCGCCTGCGCGATCGGTCGTCCTTGGCGTCGACCCACGCCGGCACATCGGCACCGAGGCCAGACCAGGGCGCTGCGCAATCAAGCCAGGCGCTGCCGGGTCGGCGCCAAGCCTGCTATGGGACCAGGACGAGGATCCAGTTGACGAGCATGCGCGCATCGGCTTGGCTGACCGCGACGGCATTGGGCGGCATCGTGACGACACTGACCTTGCCAGCCCAGTGCCGGGCATTCGGGTTCGAACCGGTCATGACCGTGCGCGTGAGCCGGTCGGAGGCAGCCGGGTCATCCCGGTACTTGATGGCGATGTCGCGCCAGGCCGGCGCGATCGGCGGCAGGCCGTCGGCGCGCTTGGGCAAGGGCAGGATGCTGTGGCAGGCCATGCAGCCGCTGTGCGTTGCCAGCTTGAGCATGGCAGCGTCGTTCTCGGCCGGCGTTGCCGCAACGGGCGTGGTGGCGAACAACAGTGCTGCGGCTGTATACGGCAAGGATCGCATCTGGCTTCTCCGCAATCGACCGCGCCAGCTTACGCGATGCGTCGGCGCGAGTCTTAATGCGCATCAAGCCGCGCAGAAACGCCGGCCACGGTGTCAACCAATCCAGGCCGGCAACCAGGTGGCGATCGCCGGCAGCCAGAACACGGCCGCCAGCAGCACCAGGCTCATCGCCACATAGGGCACCACGGCCAGGAAGATGTGGGCCATGGTGACCGACGGCGGCGCGACGCCGCGCATGGTCATCAGTAGCAGGCCATGCGGCGGCAGCAGCAGGCCGAGTTGCATGCAGATCAGGAACATGACACCGAACCAGACCGGATCGATGCCCAGCGCCTGCACCAC
>JANOKY010000373.1:0-2709 GCA_031419635.1 Burkholderiales bacterium
CCCGCCGGTGGCGCCTACGCGGCGGTCGTGATCGCCGCGTTGGTGGTCGGCGCCGCGGGCTGGGCACTGCAGCGCTTCGTGATCAGCCGCGTGTCGGGCGCACGGGCCCTGGCCAGCGAAAGCGGCGGCCATTTCGCGCAACTGATCCTCACGCTCGGCTTGAGCCTGGTGATCTCCAGCGGCGTGCTGATCGCTTTCGGCTCGTCGCCGCGCACGGTGCAGTCACCGCTCGCGGCATCGTCGTGGACGCTGGGGCCCTTCGGCGCCGATGCCATTGCGATCTTCGTCAACAAGGCGCGGGCGATCGGCTGCGCGGTCGCCATCGCGGTCAGCCTGGCGCTGTACTGGTTCGTGCAGAAGACGCGCGCCGGCACCACGATGCGCGCGGCAGCCGACAACCCGACCGCCGCGACCATCGTCGGCCTGGACGTCGAGCAGTCGTACGCGCGCGCGTTCGCGATCGGCAGCGCGGCCACGGCGCTGGCCGGCGGGTTGATCGCGATGTACTACCCCTTCCACCCGTACATCGGCTTCGACTTCGTGATCATCATGTACGCCGGCGTCGTGCTCGGCGGCATGGGCAGCATGCTGGGCGCGTTCTGGGGCGGTTTCACGATCGGCCTGGTGCAGCAGCTGTCGACGCTGGTGCTGCCGTTTCAGCTGCAGAACGCGACGATCTTTCTGCTGTTCCTGGCGGTGGTGCTGTTGCGGCCGCAAGGGCTGTTCGGCCGCTCGTCAGAACGCGCATGACATGCTGACCTCCGTCCTGCAAGGCTGCACGTTGCCGATGATCGGTGTCGTGGCAGTCGTCATGGGCACGGCGGCCCTGACGGTCCACGACCCCTACATCCAGCTGATCCTCGGCACCATTCCGATCTGGGCCGCGCTGGCGTTGAGCTGGAACCTGTTTTCCGGCTACACGGGCCTGGTGTCCTTCGGCCACGCCACCTTCTTCGGCCTCGGCGCGTACACGGTGGCCCTGCTGGGCATCAAGTTTGGCGTCTCGCCGTGGATCGGCCTCGTCGCCGCCGCGGGCGTGGGCGCTGCCGCTGCGCTGATCATCGGCTCGGTCACCTTCCGACTGCGCGGCCACTACTTCGCGCTGGCGATGCTCGCGTATCCGGCGTTGTTCATCTTCGTCTTCGACTGGATGGGATGGCAGGAGCTGAGCTTTCCGAACCACCGCGACCAGCCCTGGCGCTACATGCAGTTCGACGACCATCGCTGGCCCACCTTCATCGCCGTCGGCATGATGACCGCGATGATGCTGATCACGCATTGGGTCGAACGTTCGCGCTTCGGCTTGGCGATGCTGGCGATCAAGCAGAACGAAGTGGCGGCCGAGGCGGCGGGCATCGACACCTTTCGCGTGAAGATGATCGCCTTCGTCGCCAGCGGCGCCTTGGGCGCGCTGGTCGGCGGCCTGCATGCGGTGGTGCTGCAGGTCGTCACGCCGCACGGCGTGCTGGGCGTGGTGATCTCGGCACAGGCGCTGATCCTCACGCTGTTCGGCGGCGTCGGCACGCTGTGGGGTCCCGTCATCGGCGCGGTGGCGCTGGTGCCGCTGACCGAGATGCTGCGCGCGCAACTCGGCCACATCCTGCCCGGCATCCAGGGCGTGATCTACGGGCTGGTGATCATGCTCGTGATCCTGCTCGCGCCCGAGGGCGTGTACTGGAAAGTGCGCGACATGTTGCTGGCCCGGCGCAAGCGCACGCCGCCGCGGGCGCCTGCCACGCATACCCAAGGCGAACCCGCCCCGTCAGTCGCGGTGGTGCGCGCAGCAGGCACCCAGCCGATCCTCGAAGTGCGCGGCCTGTCCAAATTCTTCGGCGGCCTGAAGGCGATCCAGGACGTCAGCTTCGACGTCCACCGCGGCGAGATCCTCGGCATCATCGGGCCCAACGGTGCCGGCAAGACGACGCTGTTCAACGTCCTCAACGGCATCCTGCCGCCGACGGCCGGCACGTTCACGCTGGCTGGCGAACCGGTGCGCGCGTTGCAGCCGAATCGCCTGAATCACCGCGGCCTCGGGCGCACCTTCCAGGTCGCGCGGCCTTTTGCGCGCATGAGCGTGTTGCACAACGTGGTCGTCGGCGCCATCGCCGGCAGCCGCAGCGCAGCCGACGCCTTGGCACGCGCGCGCGCCGCGCTGGCGAGCGTCGGCCTGGCCGCCAAGGTCGATGCAGCGGTCAGCGAGTTGACCAATCTCGAGCTGCGCCTGATGGAATTGGCGCGCGCGCTGGCCGGTCAGCCGCAACTCCTGCTGCTCGACGAAACGCTGGCCGGGCTGGGCGCGCGCGAAGTCGACGCGATGGTGCAGGTGATCCAGCGCCTGCCGGCCGCAGGCCACACCGTCGTCATCATCGAGCACACGATGCACGCGATGACGCGCATGGCCAACCGCTTCATCGTGCTCGACCACGGCCAGGTCATCGCCGAAGGCGACCCGGACGTTGTGATGGCGCACCCCGATGTGATCGATGCCTATCTCGGCAAGAAGTGGGCAGCCCAGCACCGGGGCTCGGCGCCAGCAAAACAGGAGGCGGGCGATGTTGCGGCTTGAGCACCTGAGCGTCAACTACGGCCCGATCCACGCGCTGATGGACGTGTCGGTCGAGGTTCAGGCCGGCCAGTTCGTCGCCGTCGTCGGCCCCAACGGCGCCGGCAAGACCACGCTGTTCAAGGCGATCTCGGGCCAGGTCAAGC
>JANOKY010000374.1:0-1916 GCA_031419635.1 Burkholderiales bacterium
CAGCCACTCGTCCTCGGTCAGCGTATCGGCCAGCTCATACAGATCGGCTGCGGGCGCACTGACGTACTTCGGCGCGATGCGGTCGATGACCCAATCGGGGCGGAAGAAGAGGAATGTCGCGACCAGCAGCAAGACGACCTCGGGCCAGTTGCAGCGGGTGCGGAACCACTTCATTGTCGCGGCGGCGAACAGCAGCGAGGCCACCGTCCCGGTGACGCAGACGATCACCACCTCGACCCATGAGCTGAGGCCGATCAGCAGGATCTGCGGATTGAAGATGAAGACGAAGGGCAGCACCGAGGTGCGCAGGCTGTACCAGGTCGCCTGCCAGCCGGTGGCATTGGGTTCTTCGCCCGTAATCGCCGCCGCCGCATACGAGGCAAGGCCGACCGGCGGCGTGACGTCGGCCATGATGCCGAAGTAGAAGACGAACATATGCACCGCGATCAGCGGGATGACCAGGCCGCTGCGCGCACCCAGCTCGACGATCACCGGCGCCATCAGGGTGGCGACGAGGATGTAGTTGGCCGTCGTCGGTACGCCGGCGCCGATGATCAGGCAGATGACTGCGGTGAGCACGAGCATCACCAGCACGTTACCGGCCGAGACCAGCTCGACGAAGTCGGTCATCATCAGACCCATGCCGGTGAGCGTGATGACGCCGACGATCAGGCCCGCGCTGGCGCAGGCCACGCCGATGCCGATCATGTTGCGCGCGCCGAGGACCAGGCCTTTCCACAAGTCGGCGCAGCCGCGCTGCAGCGCGCCCTCAACACTCGTCTCGCGGCGGAACAGCGCCAGCACGAGCGGCTGCAGCGGCACCATCACCATCACCGTCGTCGTGGCCCAGAAGGCCGACAGCCCGGGTGACAGTTCTTCGACCATCAGGCACCACAACAGCACGATGATCGGGATGAAGAAGTGCAGGCCGCCGCGCACCGTCGGCCAGGGCTCGGGCAGATGGATCGCCGGAGCATTGGGGTCGTCGATCGGCACCGGCGGGTGGCGCGCCGAATAGGCCATCAGCACCAGGTAGCTGGCCAGTGCCAGCGCCGCCAGCGCCCACCCGGCCGCCGCCCCTGCCGCCCATTGCACGCCGGTGATCAGCGCGTAGATCAGCCCCAGCGCGACCGTCGTGCCCGAGAGGCCGAGGCCCCAGCCGATCAAACGCTCGCGCCAGCCAGGGATGCGCTGGCGCACGAGCGGCTGCAGGTCGTACTTCAGCGCTTCGAGGTGCACGATGTAGAACAGTGCGACATACGAGATCACTGCCGGCAGCGCGGCGTGCTTGATGATCTCGGAGTACGGAATACCCACGTACTCGACCATCAGGAAAGCCGCCGCCCCCATCACCGGCGGCATGATCTGGCCGTTGATCGACGACGCGGCCTCGATCGCGCCCGCCTTGACGCCCGAGTAGCCGGTGCGCTTCATCAGCGGGATCGTGAAGATGCCGCCCGAGACGACATTGCTGACCGACGAGCCCGAGACCATGCCGTTCAAGGCCGACGACACGACGGCCACCTTGGCCGGGCCGCCACGCAGGTGGCCGAGCAGGGCCAGCGAGACCTGCAGCATGTAGTTGCCGGCGCCGGCGATGTCGAGCAGGGTGCCGAAGAGCACAAACAGGAAGATGAACTGCACCGAGACGCCGAGCGCGACGCCGTAGACTCCCTCGGTGGTCAGCCACATGTGCGAGATGAAGCGCGACAGCGAGGCGCCGCGGTGCTGGATCACATCGGGCATGAAGGGCCCGGCGAAGACGTAGAGCATGAACAGGCCCGTCGTCACCAGCATGCCGAAGCCCATCGCGCGGCGCATGGCCTCGAGCATGATCGCGACGCCGGTGATGCCGACGATGATGTCCATCCGCGTCGGCGAGCCCGGCCGCGTCGCGAGTTCCTTGTAGTACAGGA
>JANOKY010000375.1:0-4223 GCA_031419635.1 Burkholderiales bacterium
TGAGCTTCAGCGCGGCAATGGTTTTGGCCAGGTTCAAAGGCTCGTCGGCATCGAGCGGGTCAGGCCGGCCGTGGCCGACATCGCAAAACGGGCAGCGCCGCGTGCATTTGTCGCCCATGATCATGAAGGTCGCCGTGCCCTTGCCGAAGCACTCGCCGATGTTCGGGCAACTGGCCTCTTCGCAGACGGTGTTGAGCTTGTTCTCGCGCAGGATCTGCTTGATTTCGTAGAAGCGCGTGCTCGGGCTGCCGGCCTTGACGCGAATCCACTCGGGCTTCTTCAGCACTTCGGCGGGCACGATCTTGATCGGGATACGCGAGGTTTTGGCCTGCGCCTTTTGCTTGGCGCTGGGGTCGTAGGCGGGGGTGTCGGTGCTCATGGTTCGAATTGGTTGGCTAGGCGCACGGCGAGCCGCTCGGCCGCCTCGTGCCAGGTGGTGGTGATGCCGAGTCTAGCCAGATCGACGGTTTGCAGCCCTTTGTTGCCGCAAGGGTCGATGCGCGTGAAGGGTTCCAGGTCCATCGCCACATTCAGCGCCACGCCGTGGTAGGCACGGTGCCGGCTGACCTTGATGCCCAGCGCGGCGATCTTGCCCAGGCCGCGGAAGGGGTCGCGCGGGTCGGCCGGGCCTTGCAGGGCGGCGTGGGCAAACGGGTCATCCAGGCGCACGTAAATGCCCGGCGCGCCGGCCACGCGGTGGCCGGTGACACCGTAGCTTTCCAGCAGCTTCAGCACCGCGGCTTCGATGCGGTACACATACTCCTTGACGTAGATGCCCAGGCGTTTCAGGTCGATCAGCGGATAGGCCACGACCTGGCCCGGGCCGTGGTACGTCACCTGGCCGCCGCGGTTGCTGGCCCGCACGGGGATATCGCCCGCGCCGAGCACGTGCTCGGGCCGGCCGGCGATGCCCTGCGTGAAGACCGGCTCGTGCTCGGCCAGCCACAGCTCGTCGGGCGTGGTGTCGTCGCGCGCCTCGGTGAAGCTGCGCATCGCATCGGCAGTGGCGGCCCAGTCGCAGCGGCCGAGGGGGCAGATCAGCATGGCGGCAACAGTCTCGCATGGCCACTGCGGTGAAAGGCTTTGCCGGCGTCGCGCGACCACAGCTTGTGGCGCGGCGTATCGTCGCGCCAAGCCACCCCGGAGCCGCCATGCGCCTGCCCCTGTTCGTCGCCCTGTTGACCGCCGCCACGCTGGCAATGGCCGCGCCGTCCGCGCGCGAAATCGAGGCCGCGGTGGCATCGTACGAGCGCGGAGATTTGAGCCGCGCACGCAGCGCGTTCACGCGACTGTCGCGCTCCGGCGTGGCCGCCGGCGACTACAACTTGGCGGTGATGCACCTGCGCGGCGAGCTGCCCGGCGCCAACGCGGGCGATGCGCTGCGCCTGATGACGCGAGCCGCCGAGGCCGGTTTCGTCACCGCGATCTTCGGCCTGGCGCAGTTGCACGAACTCGGCCAGGCCGGGCTGCGCGTCGACCTGGTCGAAGCCCACCGCTGGTACCTGCGCGCGGCCCAGGCCGGCAGCGTCGATGCCCAGGTCGCCACCGCCACCGCGTTCTACCTCGGCCGCGGCGCGGCCAAGGATGCCGTGCAGTCGGCGCGCTGGTTTCGCATTGCCGCGCAGGGTGGCGATGTCGGTGCGCAGTACCTGATCGCCTCGATGTTCGAGAGCGGCGACGGCGTCGAGCGCGACTTGAAGGAAGCCCGCTACTGGTACGGCGTGGCCGCGCGCAATGGCGACGATGCGGCGCCGAGCAAGGTCAAGGAACTCGACGCCAAGCTCGGTGCGCCGACGAGCTGACGACCCCAAGACGCCTGCGGCGTCGCCCCCCGTGGGGAGCTCGGGCCGCTTGAGAGCGGCCCGGCACGCCCCGAGATCACAGCACGTACCGGACCATCGGGTGCGTCGACAGCGTGCGGTACAACTCGTCGAGTTGCTCGCGGCTGGTCGCCGTGACGGTGATCGTCAGCCCGAGGTAGTTGCCTGCCTTGCTCGGGCGCGATTCGATCGTGGTGGCGTCGAAGGCCGGGTCGAAATGCTGCGCCACGGCGACTATGGCCTCGGTGTATCCCTTGACATTCACACCCATCACCTTGATCGGGAACGCGCTCGGGTACTCGATCAGGCCGGGTTCAGGCAGCGCGTCGCCAACGCTCATATCGACTGCGTCGCCTTGGCCCGCTGGTAGGCCTCATGCAGCCGCGCGTACACAGGGCCCGGCTTGCCGCGCAGCGCACCATGGCCGACCGCCTCGCCGTCGATCTTGGTCACCGGCAGGACTTCCTTGGTGGCCGAGCTGAGCAGCACTTCGTCCGCGGCGCGCACATCGGCTTCCGACAGCGGGCGCAGGTTGTAGGCGATGCCCGCGTCCTCGCACAGCTCGCGCAGCAACTCGACGCGGATGCCTTCGAGCACATGCTCGCTCTTGGGCGGGCCGAGCAACGCGCCTTCGTGCACGATCCAGACATTGCAGGCGGCGGCCTCGGTCAGCCACGGGCCACCGTGCGCGCCGTCGCGGAACATGATGGTCTCGGCGGCGCCATGGTCGGCCGACAGTTGCCGCGCCAGCACATTGCCCAGCAGCGAGATGCTCTTGATGTCGCCGCGCTCCCAGCGAAAATCGCGCGCGGTGGTGCAGGCCACGCCCTGGTGGCGCTGCTCGGCGGTGGGCGGCTTCATCGCGCTGACCATCATGAACACCGTCGGCTCGATGTCGGCGGGCATCACATGGTCGCGCAGCGCCACGCCGCGGGTGATCTGGAGGTACACCAGTTGGTCTTCGGCGGCCTGCCGCTCGGCCAGTGCCGCCACCAGCGGGCGGATGCGCTCGAGCCATTGTTCGCGGTCGAACGGGTTCGCAATGCGCAGCTTGCCCAGGTTGCGTGCCAGCCGCGCCATGTGCTCGTCGAAGCGAAACAGCTTGCGGCCGTACACCGGCACTACTTCGTAGAGGCCGTCGCCGAAGATGAAGCCGCGGTCAAGAACGCTGACCTGGGCGTCGCACAGGCGCTGGAAGCGGCCGTTGAGGTAGCACAGGGTGTCGGGCAGGGCGACGGTCATGCTTGTTTCTCCGGTATCGGCGCTGGGCCGTTCCCGAGCCGACACACGCCCCCTCGGGGGGCCGCGAACACAGTGAGCTTGGGGGTCATGATTCTGCCGCCAGCTTACTACTTGATCCACAGCCGGATCGCATCCCAGGCGCGGCCGAAGATGCCGGCCTGCTCGACCGCTTCGAGCACCACCAGCGGCACCTCGGCCACTGGCGCACCGGCCGCGGTCGTGACCTTGAGCGTGCCGACGCGCTGGCCCTTGGCCAGTGGCGCCACCAGCGGCTCGGTGCGCTCGACGCTGGTCTTGAGCTTGTCGGCCTCGCCGCGCGGCACGGCAATCACCACCGCCGCTTCGCTGCCGAGCTTGGCCGTCCGCTCCTTGCCCTTCCAGATCTCGGGCGTAGCGATGGCCTTGCCGGCGTCGAACAACTTCACCGGGTCGAAGGCCTGGTAGCCCCAGTTCAGCAGCTTCTGCGATTCGTTGGCACGGGCCTCGCGCGACGCAGTGCCGAGCACCACGCTGAGCAGGCGGCGCTTGTTGCCCGCGCCCAGGTTTGGGTAGTCGCGCGCAGCGCTGGCCACCAGGCAGTAACCGGCGGCGTCGGTGAAGCCGGTCTTCATGCCGTCGACCGTCGGGTCGCGGCGCAGCAGCAGGTTGCGGTTGTCCTGGCGGATCTTGTTGTAGGTCCACTCCTTGATGCTGTAGTAGGGGTAGTACTGCGGAAAGTCGCGGATGATGTGCGAGGCAATCACCGCCACGTCGCGCGCGCTGACCTTGTGGCCAGTTTCGCTGAGGCCGGCGACATTTTTGAACGACGTGTTCTTCAAACCCCAGGCCAGGGCTTGGCGGTTCATCATCGCGACAAAGGCCTCGACCGAGCCGCCCACCGCTTCGGCCAGCGCCACCGAGGCGTCGTTGCCCGATTGCACGATCATGCCGTGCAGCAGTTCTTCAACCGTCGGGCGCATCGTGGTGTCGATGAACATCAGCGACGGATCGCCCTTGCGCTCGTTCCAGGCCCGCACACTTACCGCCACCGGTTGCTCCAGCGTGAGCTTCTTGTCGCGCAGCGCACCGAAGACGATGTAGGCCGTCATCAGCTTGGTCAGCGAGGCCGGGTCGGTGGCCGTGTCGGCGTCGCGCTCGGCCAGGGTCTGGCCGGTGGTCAGG
>JANOKY010000376.1:0-5925 GCA_031419635.1 Burkholderiales bacterium
TCTTCGAGGCCAACAAGCCGATGTTGAAGCACCCGGACAAGATCTATCCGGGGCAGTTGCTGCGGATTCCGGCGGCGTGAATCCGTGTTCGCATCGATTTGCAGCGGCGTCGTCGCCTGCGGCGAGTCGATGCGACGGGTACCTCGCGGCAGGTGCCACACGCGACGTTCATGCCTTTTCGCTTCCCCGAGCCCTGCGCCCGCCCGCTCTTCTCTTGCGGTATGACAAATCCGATCGGCCGCTTGGGCGGATCAGGCGGTGTCATCAATTCGCGCAGCGCGTCGGTTTTCTCCTCCAACTCGTTCAGCCGCTTGGCCAAGTCACCATGCGTCGCCGCCAGCGCACACACGCGCACGAAGGTGCGCATGATCTCGATATTCACGGCGATGGCGCGTGGGCTGCCCAGCACTGAAGACAGCATCGCCACCCCTTGCTCGGTAAAGGCGTAGGGCGCCGTGCGCCGGCCACCGTGGCCGGCACTTGAGATCACAGTTTGTGATCTCAAGTCGGCGAACTCCCGCACCGACAGTTGAAACATTAAGTCATCGGGGAAGCGCATGAGATTGCGCTTGACGGCCTGAACGAGGATGCGAGTCTCCACCCCATAAAGCTGTGCCAGGTCGGCATTCAGCAGCACTCGCTGTTCGCTCAGCGCCAGGATTCGACTTTGAATCAGTGGCTGCAGCCCCGGCATTGAAGCGTTTGATTTGACAGTCATCTGACTTCCGCTTCAAGGGTCGATGGGCGCGTGCAGTATCGGACACGGCCACCTATGCGCTCGACGCCATTGCCTCGCCCACCCGGATCGCCCCACCGGGCGCCCACGCAGCGTTGAACGACCGCGGCCCCGGCGGAAACAGCAGCACGACCGTTGAGCCGAGCAGGAAGCGGCCCATCTCTTCGCCTTGGGCGAGGCGCACTTCCCTGTCGTCATAGCGCCACTCGCGCAGCTTGCCGGGGCGCGGTGGGTTGACGACGCCGTGCCAGACCGTGGCCATGCTGCCGACGATGGTGGCACCGACGAGGACCAAGACCCACGGCCCACGCTCCCCCTCGAAGACGCAGACCACGCGCTCGTTGCGCGCGAAGAGTCCCGGTACACCGCGCGCCGTGGTCGGATTCACCGAGAACAACTCGCCGGGCACATGGATCATTCGCGTCAACCCGCCGGCGCAGGGCATGTGGATGCGGTGGTAGTCCTTCGGGCTGAGGTAGAGCGTGGCGAAGTGGCCGCCGTTGAAGGGCGCGGCCAGGTCGGCGTCGCCGCCGACCAAGGCGGTGGTGGTGTAGTGGTGGCCCTTGGCCTGGAAGATCTGCTCGCCTGCGATGGCGCCGAACTGGCTGATCGCGCCGTCGACCGGGCTGACCCAATCGCTCGCGGCCAGCGGCCTTGCGCCGGGTTTCAACGCGCGGGTGAAGAAGTCGTTGAAGCTGGCGTACTTCGCGATGTCGGGCTCGGTGGCCTCGGCCATGTTGACGCCGTATTTCTTGACGAACCAACGGATGACCGCAGTGGTGTTGGTGCCGCCCTTCCAGTTGGCGACGACGCCGGCCAATGCCGTCATCGCGTGCTTGGGCATCAAATACTGCGGCGCAGCCGCGAGCCGCTCGGCCAACAGCGGGGCCAGGTCGTCGGTCGGGTCTGGCATCAGCGCCTCAACGGCCGATCAGCGCAATGGCGACAGCTCGCGCAGCGCTTTCACTGCCCCCTGCCCGATCGACGCGCCGAAGCGCTTGGCCAGGCGTTCGGCGACGTTTTCCTTGGGCGTGTAGTCGATGACTTCTTCGGCCTTGATGACTTCGCGGGCCACATAGTCGAGGTTGCCGATCTTGTCGGCCAGGCCCTGGCGCACGGCTTCTTCGCCGTTCCAGAACAGGCCGGAGAAGGTGTCGGGGGTTTCCTTCAGGCGCGCGCCGCGGCCGTCTTTCACGACCTTGATGAACTGCTCGTGGATCTGGCCGATCAAGGCTTTGGCGTAGGCGGTCTGCTTGGCGTCTTGCGGCGAGAACGGGTCGAGCATGCCCTTGTTGGCGCCGGCGGTGAGCAGGCGGCGCTCGACGCCGAGCTTTTCCATCGTGCCGGTGAACCCGAAGCCGTCCATCAGCACGCCGATCGAGCCCACCAGGCTGGCCTTATCGACGTAAATCTCGTCGGCGGCCACGGCAATGTAGTAGGCCCCCGAGGCGCACATTTCTTCGACCACCGCATAGACCTTCTTCTTGTGCTTGGCCTTCAGGCGGCGGATCTCGTCGTTGATGATGCCCGCCTGCACCGGGCTGCCGCCGGGCGAGTTGATGCGCAGCACCACAGCCTGCGCGCCCTTGTCTTCGAACGCGGTTTTCAGCGCCGCCACCAGGCCCTCGGCGCTGGCCTCGCTCTCAGACGCGATTTCGCCGCGAACCTCGATCAGCGCGGTGTGCGGGCCGGTGGCGGTGTTGGCATGGTTGCGCGCCACGAACAAGGCCCAGGCCACGGCCAGCATCAGGCCGAGCCAGGCCAGACGGAAGAAGACGCGCCAGCGCTGCTCGTTGCGGCGCTCGCGCAGCAGTTCGCGCGCGACCTGCTCGAGGGCGGCTTCGTAGGCCGGGCGCGGCGGGGTGGCCGGCGCTGCGGGCAGCGGCGGCGGCTCGGTGGCGCGGAAAGGGGATTCGTCGCTGGGGTTCATGCTGCGGTGCTCGGGGGATCAATGGGTGCGTCGGCGTCGTCGTCGAAGGCGAGCGGCGCGATGTCGCGGGAAGGATACCAATAGACCTGGCCGTCACGTTCACTCACATCGACGCGCATCAGCCGGCCACGATCACAGGGGCCGCCGATGCAACGCCCGCTCGGCACGTCGTACATCGCGCCGTGGATCGAGCAGACGATGTGTCGCTTGTCGGCGTCGAGGAACTCGCCGGGCTGCCAATCCATTTCGGTCGGCACATGGGCGCATCGGTTGATGTAGGCCACCACCTTGCCGTCGAAACGCAGCGCGAAGGCGCGCGCCGGCTGTCGCCACAGCAGCACGTCGAAGCCGACGGCACGGCCGCGTTCGGCCAGTTCGCTGGCGCTGCACAGGGCTTGCTCGCTGGCGCCCTCAGCCATGCTGCAGCAGCCAGTCGTGCAATTCGCGCGTCGAGTGGGCGATCGTCAGCGGCTCGAACTCGGCGAACGATTCATGGTCGTGCGCGCCGTAGCTCACGGCCACGCGCGGGGTGCCGGCGTTGAGCGCCAATTGCAGGTCGTGGGTGGTGTCGCCGATCATCAGCGTGCGCTCGGGCGGGGCGCCGAACTGGCGAATCAGCTCGTTGAGCATGCGCGGGTCGGGCTTGGAGGCGGTTTCGTCCGCGGTGCGGGTGGCGTCGAACAGGCCCTTGAGCTGGGCGTGGGCCAGCGCTTCGTCCAGGCCGCGGCGGCCTTTGCCGGTGGCCACCGCAAGCCAATGGTGGCGGGCCTTCAGCGCCTGCAGCATGTCCAGCGTGCCGGGGAACATCGACAGCTCGTGCTGGCTGGCGAAGTAATGGTGGCGGTAGCGCAGGCCGAGCTCGGGGTAGCGCTCGGTGGGCAGGCCGGGCACGGCATGGCGCAAGGCGTCGGCCAGGCCCAGGCCGATGACATAGGCCGCATCGACATCGCTCGGCACCGCGGCGCCGATGTCGCGGCATGCGGCCTGGATGCAGCGCACGATCAGCGCGGTGGAATCGAACAGGGTGCCGTCCCAGTCGAAGACGATGAGGTCGAAGCGGCGGTTCATAGCGCCCGCCGCCGAGCCGCCTCAAGGAGGGCGAGCCCCCCCGGGGGGTAGCGAACGTCAGTGAGCTTGGGGGTCGTCATAACTGCTTCAGCAGTGTCTCGCACTCGGGCGGCAGCGGCGCGGTGAGGGTGACGCGCTCGCCGCTGGCCGGGTGGTCGAAGGCCAGTTGCCTGGCGTGCAGAAACATGCGCGCAAAGCGGTGCTCGCCGCGGGCGAGTTGGCGGTTGAGGGCGAAGTCGCCGTATTTGGGATCGCCGACGATGGCGTGACCCGCGCTGGCCAGGTGCACGCGGATCTGGTGCGTGCGGCCGGTTTTCAGCGTCACGTCGAGCAGGGTGTAGGCGGCGAACGATTTCGCCACCTTGACCAGGGTGATCGAGCGGCGGCCATCGGCATGGCCGGCCGCCACCGCGCGCACATGGCGCTCGCCCTGGGCGTCCAGCGTCTTGTGCAGGGCCACGTCGATGACCTTCTGGTTGGCCGGCCAGGCGCCGATGACCAGCGCGGTGTAGTGTTTCGCCGTATCCCGATTGCGGAACTGCTCCTGCAGATGGGTCAATGCCCTGCGTTGCTTGGCCAGCAGCAGCACGCCCGAGGTTTCCTTGTCCAGGCGGTGCACGAGTTCGAGGAACTTGGCCTCGGGTCGCGCGCGGCGCAATTGTTCGATGACGCCGAAGGCCACGCCCGAGCCGCCGTGTACCGCCACGCCCGAGGGCTTGGCGATGGCCAGCAGGTGCTCGTCTTCGAACAGCACCGGGAACTCGCGTCTCGGCACTGGCGGTTCGCTGGACGCTTGGGGCTCGGCCATGCGAACCGGCGGCACGCGGACTTCGTCGCCAAGTGCGAGCCGGGTGTCGGCGCCGGCCCGGCCCTTGTTGACGCGCACTTCGCCTGAGCGGATCACGCGGTAAACGTGGGTCTTGGGCACGCCCTTGAGGAGGCGCAGCAGGAAGTTGTCCAGCCGCTGGCCTTCGCTGCCCTCGTCGACCAGCAGCCGCCGCACCTGTGGGGCCGCAGCGCCGGTCGCCGCTTTGCCCCCTATAATGCTTTGGACCACGTTGTCGCCGTAAGTGCTTGATTCGCTAGGAGTTTAGCGGGCACGCGCGAGATGGCGTGGAGGTGATGCAACGCCTGCGACCCAAGGCGGGCCCGGTCCCCGAAGTGACCCGGCAGCCCGGCAGCGCAAGCGGCAGAGATTCCGAACCAGAACCCCGTTCCCGCCTGGCCCCATGAAGCCACCGGGCGACAAGAAAAAAGGTTTCAGGTGCCGGGCCCCGCACGACGACCAAGACGTGCGAACCCGACACCCGCGTCCAGCCCAACGGACCATGCTGTTGCTCAAGGCCCTGCCCCTCCCCGCTGCCCTGCCCTGGCCCCGTGCCGGTGTGCGCAAGGCTGCGTCGGGCCGCGCTGACGACACAGTGGGGTTCAACCCGGCTGCCACGCACGCGCCAACGCTGCTCCGACGCGCTCGCTAGTCGCCACAAGCGATCAGCGCGCGTCGCCGCAGTCCAGGGCGATTCCTTTCGGTTCCCTCGTGTTTCTCGTGCATCGATGTGATGTCGCCGACCGCCGTGTCGGCTGTAGAGGAGTGCACGAAACATGAAACGCATGCTGATCAATGCGACGCAGCCTGAAGAGCGTCGCCTGGCCATTGTCGATGGCCAGAAACTGCTCGATTTCGAAACCGAGATCGAAGGCCGCGAACAGCGCAAGGGCAACATCTACAAAGCCGTGGTGACCCGCGTCGAGCCCTCGCTCGAGGCCTGCTTCATCGACTACGGTGAAGAGCGCCACGGCTTCCTGCCGTTCAAGGAAATCTCGAAGAACTATTTCAAGGAAGGCGCCAGCGTGCGCGAGGCGCGCATCCAGGACGTGATCTCCAACGGCCAGGAGTTGCTGGTCCAGGTGGAAAAAGAAGAGCGCGGCAACAAGGGCGCGGCGCTGACGACCTTCGTATCGCTGGCCGGGCGCTACCTGGTGCTGATGCCGAACAACCCGCGCGGCGGCGGCGTGTCGCGTCGCATCGAAGGCGAGGACCGCGAGACGAACGTGGTCAGCGCCGCGCCCTTGTTGCCGCGCTCTTCCTTCTCGACCTGGATCAGCAGTTCCTGGCCGTTGCTGATGCAGTCCTGGATCTTCGCGTCGCGCGCGCTGGCGCCTTCGCGGAAATAGGTCTTGGAGATTTCCT
>JANOKY010000377.1:0-5960 GCA_031419635.1 Burkholderiales bacterium
GACGACACCGAGCAGGCCGACGATCACCGGCGACAGCAGGGCCGCGCCGGTGAAGCCTAGCGAAGCGCCGATGCTGACCGCCAGGTACGCGCCGATCGCATAGAACGCACCGTGCGCCAGATTGACGATGCCGCCGAGCGAGAAGATCAGCGACAGCCCGAGCGCGATCAGCAGGTAGTACGCGCCGGCCAGCAGGCCGTTGAGCAGGTGTTGGACGAAGAGCAAGTCAGCGAACCCCGAGATGGCTTGTCAACTCCTCGCCCCTTTGGGGAGAGGCAGGGTGAGGGGCTCGCGCACGCCTATTGCTGCTAAACACCGGCCCTCACCCCAACCCTCTCCCAGAGGGAGAGGGAGCGAAGACCTCTCAAGCCATCTTGCATTCGTTCTCTTCTGCGGTCGACGCGATCACCTCCAGCGGCTCGTTGGGCCCCGGCACCGGCGCCGACGAACGGAAGATGTCGTACTTGTTCTTCGCCTCCCCAGCCGGCAGCGCCTGCACGGTGTACATCTCGTGCATCATCTGGTGGTCGGCCTTGCGGAAGTAGCCCTCGCGCGTCTTCATCAGGCCGAACTTCGCACCCTTCTCGAAATGCTCGACCAGCTTGACCGAATCGGTCGACTTGGTCTCGGCCATCGCCTGCGCCGTGAGCTTGATCGCGTTGTAGTCGCCCCAGGCCTGGTTCTCCGGCGGGCGGCCGTAGAGCCTGGTGAAATCGGCGACGAATTTCTTCGTCGCCGGGGTGTCGATCAGGTGGTGCCAGACCACCGGCCAGGTGCCGAGGAAGTTGGTCGGCCCTGCGGCCCAGGCCAGCGCGGTGTCGAAGCCGAAGCCGGCCACCGGGAAGCTGAGGCCGAACTCCGAGTACTGCTTGAGGAAATTGGTGATCTGGTTGCCGGCCAGGTTGGAGATCACCAGGTCGGGCTTGGCGTTGCGGATTTCCAGCAACAGCGGCGAGAAATCGGTGGTGTCGGTGGGCACCAGCTTGTCGGCCGAAAAATCGCCGCCATTGGCCGACATGAAGCGCTTGGCCACGCGCAGCAGGTCGTGGCCGAAGGCGTAGTCGGCTGTCAGCGAAAACCACTTCTTGCCCTTGACGAGGCCCTGCGCCATCAGCGAGCGGCCGCAGGTCTTGACATACATCGAGTTCTGGCTCTCGATGTGGAACATGAATTTCTTGCAGCCCTTGCCGCGCAGCTCGTCGGAGTTGCAGCCGGTGTTGATGAACAGGGTGCGCGTGCGCTCGGCCACCTGGCTGATCGTCAGGCCCGAGGCCGACGAGATCTCGCCGATGATGCAGGCCACCTTGTCGCGCTCGATCATGCGCTCGGCCTTGGTCGACGCGGTCTGCGGGTTGACCGAGTCTTCCTTCAGCAGCTCGATCTTGCGGCCGTTGACGCCGCCGCCGGCATTGATCTCGGCCACCGCCATGTCGGCGGCCTGCACAGCGAACTCGCCCAGGGGCCCGAGGAAGCCGGTGCGCGGTGTCAGGTGGCCGATCCGGATCGCGTCGGACTGCGCGCGCGTGAGCGCGGGAAAGCCGATGGCGGCCACGGCGGCCGAGGCGCTGACAATCACGTTGCGGCGGCGGGTGTTGACGGGGTCAGTCATCTGAGTCTCCTCGGTTGGGGTCATGTCAATCACAGTGCGGCACGGAATGCGACCCGATTGCCACTGTCGGTGACCCCAGTTATCGTGCCGCAAAATTCCGGCTTGTCCAGCCGGGGCTTCACTGCAACAAGGCACACAGCATGGATCTCGGACTGCAGGGTTTGCGCGTGATGGTCTCCGCCGGCGCCGGCGGCATCGGCCTGGCCATCGCCCGGGCCTTCGTGCGCGAAGGCGCGCGCGTGGCGGTGTGCGACGTCGACGCGGCCGCACTGGCCGCGCTGGCGAGCAGCGACCCGGCGCTACACGGCGCGCCGTGCGACGTGTCGGACCGCGCCGCGGTGGCGCGCTGGTTCGCCGCCGCGATGGCACACCTGGGCGGCCTGGACTGCCTGGTCAACAACGCCGGTATCGCCGGGCCGACGGGCAAGGTCGATGTCATCGACCCCGAGGCTTGGGACCGCTGCATCGCGGTGGACCTGACGGGCCAGTTCAACTGCGTGCGCCTGGCCGTGCCGGCGCTGCGCACTTCCACCAACGCCAGCATCGTCAACGTCTCGTCGCTGGCCGGCCGGTTGGGCTTTGCGCTGCGCACACCGTATGCCGCGGCCAAATGGGGCGTGATCGGGTTGATGCGCTCGCTGGCCATCGAACTCGGCCGCGACAACATCCGCGTCAACGCGCTGCTGCCCGGCATCGTCGCCGGCGAGCGGCAGCAGCGGGTGTTGACGGCCAAGGCCCAGGCGCGCGGCGTGGCGTTTGAAGAAGTTGAGCGCAGCGCCTTCGCTGGCACCTCGATCAAGCAGTACGTGACCGCCGAGCAGTTGGCCGACTACGTGGTCTACCTGGCCAGCCCACGTGCGGCGACGATCTCGGGGCAGGCGCTGTCGGTGTGCGGGGATACGAATATGCTGACTTGAGGGTGGGGGTGGGTGTGCGGGTGCGGCGGCGCAAGCGCGGCGCCCGGTGCCGACCCGATCGCTGCGGTTGAATGATGGGGTGACGCACGACCCTATCTAACATTCTGGTCGGCCACCAAACTAGGCCGAGCGACTGCTATGGTGCCTCTTTCGCAATCTCAATCAATTTGCCCAAGTGTTCGGCCATTGACAACATCGCAGAGCCGCCCTTGTGTGCGCGCTCGACCTCGCCAAGGACAGCCATCGACCGGGTGATGACCGGTAGCGCGCATGCATGGCCAGATGTCGCTCGACCCGCTGTGGGCTGCGCGCCCGATGCTCGGCCACGGCGACTACCGCACGCCCATCAACGGCCTCTACCTGTGCGGCGCCGGTAGCCACCCAGGCGCTGGTTTGGCCGGCTCGCCGGCTACGCCAGCGCCCGCCCGATCAAAATGCGCTGCACATCGCTCGTGCCCTCGTAGATCTGGCACACCCGCACGTCGCGCCAGATGCGTTCGACCGGGAAATCGCTGACGTAGCCGTAGCCGCCGTGGACCTGGATCGCGGCGCTGCACACGCGCTCGGCCATCTCGGATGCAAACAGCTTGGCCATCGCCGCCTCTTTCAGGCACGGCCGGCCGGCGTCCTTCAGGCTCGCCGCGTGGTGGATCATTTGCCGCGCGACCTCGATCTCGGTGGCCATGTCGGCCAGGCGGAATTGCAAGGCCTGATGCTCGAAGATCGGCTTGCCGAAGGTGATGCGCTGCTTGCTGTAGGCCAGTGCGGCATCGAACGCCGCGCGCGCCATGCCGACACTCTGGCTGGCGATGCCGATGCGCCCGCCTTCCAGGCCCGACAGCGCGATCTTCAGGCCCTGGCCTTCGTCGCCGATCAGGTTGACGGCCGGCACGCGGCAGTTCTCGAACAGGATCTGCGCGGTGTCGCTGGCGTGCTGGCCGGTCTTGTCTTCGAGCCGCGCCACGCTGTAGCCGGGCGTCGCAGTGGGCACGATGAAGGCGCTGATGCCCTTCTTGCCGGCCGTCTTGTCTGTCACCGCCATCACGATCGCGACGTCGCCGTGCTTGCCGCTGGTGATGAATTGCTTGACGCCGTTGAGCAGGTACTCGCCGCCTTCGCGCACCGCGGAGGTCTTCAAGCCGCCGGCTTCGGAGCCGACATGCGGCTCAGTCAGGCAAAAGGCGCCGAGCAGTTCGCCACGCGCCAACGGTTTGAGCCACTGCTGCTTCTGCGCTTCGTTGCCCCAGGCCATCAGGATCGAACAGACGGGACAGTTGTTGACGCTGACGATGGTGCTGGTGGCGCCGTCGCCGGCGGCGATCTCCTCCAGGATCAACGACAACGCCAGGTAGTCCAGGCCCGCGCCTTCGTACTCCGTCGGCACCGCCACGCCGTAGCAGCCGAGTTCGGCCAGGCCGCGCAACTCGTCCTTGGGGAAGTGGTGCGTCTTGTCCCACTCGGCCGCCTTCGGCGCGATGCGATCCTGCACATAGGCGCGCACGGCGTCTTGAACGGCGATATGGTCTTCACTCAGCAGCATGGCGATTGATCCTCGCAAGGTCTTCTTCGTACGCTGTCACCAGCAGCACCTTGGGCCCGCTCGGCGTGCGCAGCAGGTTGTAGCCGGTGTGGAAGTCTTGCAGCAGCGAGCCGTCGCTTCGCCACAAGGTCCAGTGCAGGTTGGCAAAGGCGTGGCGGGCACCCAGGCTGATGCAGTCGACAAGCGCGAAGTCGGCGTGGTGGTAGCCCTCGGCGCGGTAGAGGCTGCACAGCGCGCGGTGGTTGGCGCGCATCGGCGCGTCGTCGCTCCACCAGGTCAATCGCGCGGCAGCCTCGCCGCTGCGGCTGTTGGTGATCGCGCACGGCGTGTGCCACAGGTCGGCCACGGCGTCGCCGTCGAGGCGGTTGAAGGCCGCGCGGTAGGTCTCGAAGAAGGCTTGAACTTCGGCGTGGCTCATGGTTTCTCGGCCAGCGCCAGCCGCGCGGCGAGCAGCGCGAACAGGCCGCCGCCGGCCAGGTGCAGGCCACGTGTGACGGCCGCCCGTGGCTGCCAGCGCCGCAGCGGCGCAACCAGCATCACGAAGGCGGCCAGGAAGGCGAAGCCCTGGACGATGAACCAGGCCCCGAGGAAGAGGAAGGCAGCGGTCTTGCTTGCGGCGTCGGCGGCGATGAACTGCGGCAGCAGCGCAAGGAAAAACAGGGCCACCTTGGGGTTGAGGACATTGGTGCCGAAGCCCCGGCGGAACAGCGCCCACGCCGTGCTGCTGGCCGCCGCTGGCAGCGCAACGGGTGCGGGCGGCGAGAGCCCCACGCGCAGCATGCCGAGCGCCAGCCACAACAGGTAGGCCGCGCCGGCCCATTTGACGGCGCTGAAGGCCGCCGCCGACGTGGCCATCAGGGCCGCGAGGCCGAAGGCCGCTGCCAGGGTGTGCACGATGCATCCCGAGGCGATGCCGGCCGCCGCGGCCAGACCTGCCTTCACGCCGCCCTTGAGCGTGGACACGAGCGTGAACGCCATGTCGACGCCGGGCGTGGCGTTGACGACGAAGACGGTCAGTGCGAAGAGGGCGAGGTCATGAACGCCGGGCATCGCGGCTTCAGAGCAGTTCCACCGCCATCGCGGTGGCCTCGCCGCCGCCGATGCACAGCGCCGCAACGCCGCGCTTCAAACCGCGCTTGCGCAGCGCGCCGAGCAGCGTGACGACGATGCGTGCGCCGCTGGCGCCGATCGGGTGGCCGAGGGCCACTGCGCCGCCATGCACGTTAACGATCTCGTGTGGCAGCTTGAACTCGGCCATTGCGGCCATCGTCACCGCGGCGAAAGCTTCGTTGACTTCCCAGAGGTTCACGCTCTTGGCGTCCCAGCCGGCACGCTTGAGCACCTTTTCGATGGCGCCGGCCGGTGCGGTGGCGAACCACTCGGGGGCCTGGGCGTGCACGGCGTGGCCGGCGATGCGGGCCAGCGGCTTCAAACCCATCTTCATGGCCGTGCTTTCGCGCATCAGCACCAGTGCGGCGGCGCCGTCGGAAATGCTCGACGACGTGGCGGCGGTAATCAGGCCGTCTTTCTTGAACGCGGGCTTGAGCCCCGGGATCTTGTCGAGCTTGGCCTTGAAGGGCTGCTCGTC
This sequence comes from Burkholderiales bacterium, assembly GCA_031419635.1. GTDB lineage: Bacteria > Pseudomonadota > Gammaproteobacteria > Burkholderiales > Burkholderiaceae_C > CADEEN01. The sequence goes on from JANOKY010000377.1 coordinate 5,655, forward strand.
GAACTGGATGACGCTGTCGCCGGCCTTGCCGGGGATCGTCACTGGCGCCATCTCCCAGGCGAAGCTGCCGTCTTCGTTGGCGGCCTTGGCGCGCTGGGTCGAGGCAATGGCGAACTGGTCCATCGCCTCGCGGGTGAAGTTGTACTTGCCCACGCATTGCTCGGCGAACACGCCCATCGCCTTGCCACGCTCATAGGCGTCTTCCAGGCCGTCCATCGCCATGTGGTCGTACAGCGCCGCGGCGCCGTACTTGACGCCTTTGCGCGCGAACATCAGGTGCGGCGCGTTGGTCATGCTCTCCATGCC
>JANOKY010000378.1:0-2721 GCA_031419635.1 Burkholderiales bacterium
AGTGGCTTGATCCGTCATGCCGCTTCTTTCTCGAACGCGACCAAGAGGCCCTCGAAGACGCCCGCCGCCGCGAGCAGCAACTGGTCGTCGTCGGTGATGGCTTCGAGCATGCCGGCCAGCACGCGCTCGACGCCCGCGGCCTCGGGCGGCTGCACGCCGCCGGCATCCAGGCCGTGCACCAACACGCCGAGGCGGCGCAGTGCGGGGGTTTCGAGGTCGAAGGCCGCCAGCAGGGTCTCGAAGGTGACGCGTGCACCGACATGGCTGAACGCCGCGCCGTCGAAGTCGAAGCCGACCGCCTTCTTCGGGCAATCGGCCGGCGACTTCAGCCACAGGAAACGCGCGTCGGGATCGATGCAGCGGCGGATCAGCCAGGCACTGGCCAGGCGGTCGACCCAGGGCCGCCGCCGCGTCGCCCAGACACGGCCGCGGTAGGCCGCGCGGTCCAGGCGCGGCACGGCATCGCGGGCCGCGGCGCGCGGCTCGCCGGGCGATTGCGCCTGCGCCACGGCCAGCTCCAGCGCCTGCAAGGCAGCGCCGGTCTGGCGCTGCGCCTCGCCGGCAAAGAAGTCGATCGCGGCAAGCTGGTCGAAGGCCTTGCGCAAGCGTCGGCTGTGGCGCAGCGCGTCGTCGAGCGCCTTTGCGCTGCGCGGTGGCCGCCGCGCGCCAATCTCGGCCAACAAGGCAGCGAACTCGGCACCGCGGTCGAACAGCGGCGCGAGGTCTTCGCCGTCCTGCGCTCGGGCGCGCAGCCGCCGCGCCGTGCCGCCATGCTCGCGCACATCGACAACGATCGCGGCCAAGCTGCTTTCGCTGCCCGGGCCGTCGGGCAGGATGTACACGCCGTCGCGCAGGACCGCGGCGCCGCAGCCCTTGAGCGCCCGCCACGCCCGCATGCGTGCGGTGGCATTGCGGGTCGGCAACGAGAGCACGAGCAACTGCCAAGATAGCATGTAGCGAACTATACATCATGTAGATATACCTACAACCCGTTCGCCCGGCGGCGCCACGACCACCCGATGTCCTACAGGCCCAGGCGCCGCTGTCCGATGCCGCGCGGCCCGGCTTTTGGCCAGCATCGGACCACAGGTCCAACCGACCATTTACCGGAGCGAAACGATGTCATTGCCACCGCCCACGATCACCCCCGTCACGACTGCAGCGTCGACAGACATGCGCGAGATTCGCAGCACCGAGTTCCGACCCAAGCGGCGGCACTGGCCCGGCCTGCTCGGCGCCGCGGTCATCGCCGCGGGCGTGATCGCCGCCATGGCCTCCAACTATTTCGGCGGCCACACGCTGGGCACGCAGTCGGACGGCTCGGCAGTCAACGCCAGCGGCGACGCTGTGCGCGGCGCGGCTGCCGCCGCGGTTCAGGGCGGCGTCGCCGACACCGGCGTGCTGGGCGACGCCGCGATCACCGCCGCGGTGAAGACCGCCTTGGCCGCCGATCCGAGCCTGAGTGCCGTGAAGATCAACGTCTCAACGACACAAGGCACCGTGCTGCTCGAAGGCCCCGCGCCCGACGTCAAATCCCGCCAGCGGGCCGAGGTGCTCGCGATGGCTCCGCGGGGCGTGTCCCGGGTCGACAACCGCCTCGCACTGCCGACGACCGCACCGTAATTGACGGGGCGGCCCACCGGAGAAGTTCGCGGCCTTCATCGCGCACCAGCAGAGGGGCTGGAAGGACATTGTTGTGCGCGCCGGCACCAAGCCGGGTTGAGCGTGATACGGTTGGCGTGCGCACGATGGGGGTGTCCAGGGCGCGGCCCGGATCGGGCTTGCTGACGCTGCCGGCGAAGGCCAAGCGCAGGCAGGTGATGTCCTCATTGCCGTGCTGTAGGCTGGCCAGGTAGAACCGACCAGATGGCTGGGCGTGAAGGCACAGGCGGTTTCTTCGAGTACCTCGCGCCGGACGGCTTGCAGCAGTGACTGGCCGGGGTCGAGGTGGCCGGCCGGGTTGTTCAGGCGCAGGCCGTCGGCGGTGTGTTCCTCGACCAGCAGGTAGCGGCCCTGCTGCTCGATCACCGCAGCCACGGTGACGCTCGGTTTCCAGCGCGCACTGCTTGCCATCGTGCGCGCATCGTAGCGGCTGCTTCGCCTGCGCAGGCGCCGGGGCGCGCGCTTGCATTAAGCTCGCAGCCCAACAAGCGCCGCCTGCCGCGGGGCTGCAAGACTGCCCGAGGAGAACCACACCATGCTGATCGGCGTTCCGCTCGAAACGGCTGCCGGCGAGACCCGCGTCGCCGTCACGCCCGAGACGGCGAAGAAGTTGAAGGCCCAGGGACATGTCATCAAGGTGCAGGCCGGGGCCGGCATCGCCGCCAGCGCCACGGATGAAGCCTATGTGGCCGCCGGGGCCGAGATCACCGACCGCAGCGGCGCCTTCGCCACTGAGCTGATCCTCAAAGTGCGCAGCCCTTCACTCGACGAGCTGGTGCTGGTCAAGACCGGCGCCGCGCTGGTGGGCATGTTGAACCCCTTCGACAAGGACAACCTGAACCGGCTGGCCGGCGCCGGGCTGACCAGCTTTGCCCTCGAAGCCGCACCGCGCACGACGCGCGCGCAGAGCATGGACGTGCTGTCATCGCAGGCCAACATCGCCGGCTACAAGGCGGTGATGATCGCTGCCGACAAATACCAGCGCCTGTTTCCGATGCTGATGACCGCGGCGGGCACGATCAAGGCTGCGCGCGTCGTCATCCTCGGTGTCGGCGTGGC
>JANOKY010000379.1:0-20469 GCA_031419635.1 Burkholderiales bacterium
ACGAAGCCGGTCGGCATCAGCAGCCACAGCACCAGCCAAAACGCGACCACCTCGTCCCAGACGATGGCGCCAGGATCGGCGATGGCGAGGGCGGCCGCGGTGCGCGTGCAGGCCCAGACGCCGACCACCAGCGAGGCCAGCAGCACCCAGCCCCAGGGCCCGCCGGCGAGCCAGCGGTCGAGCACCAGAAAGGCTGCCCAGGCCCACAGCGTGCCCACCGTGCCCGGCGCCTTGGGTGCCAGGCCGCTGCCGAAACCCAGCGCGATCCAATGCGCGGGATGGCGCAGCATGAAGCGCAGGCTGGCGCGCTGCGGCGCGCCGTCATCACGCAGCACCCTGGCCTCAACGATGTCGGGCACGCTCATCTGGCAACCTCCGTGCTGCGCACTGCGGTATGGCGCTTGGGGCGGCCCGGAGCGCTCATGCTTCGGTGCGGAAGTGATCGAACGCGCTGAAGTGCTGCAACAGTGGTGCGCCCTGGTCATCGACGATGCGCAGGCCCGGCGCGGCATCGACGCTGCCGATGCGGGTGACGGCCACTCCGGCGCGTTCGGCCGCGGCGCGCAGCGCGCGCTCGGCGCTGGCGGGTGCGCTGAACAGCAGCTCGTAGTCGTCGCCGCCGGCCACGGCGCATTCGTGCTGCAGCGCGCGCGGCATCGATGCGAGCACCGCGCTTTTCGGCAACGCATCGGCGTTGAGCGTCGCGCCGACGCCCGAGCGCGCCAGCAGATGGCCGAGATCGCCGACCAGGCCGTCGCTGAGGTCGATCGCACTGCTGGCCACACCGCGCAGCGCCTGGCCGAGCGCAACGCGCGGCGTCGGACATTCCATGCGCATCCGCACGGCGTCGAAGGCCTCGCCGGGCAGTACGAGAGTGCCGCGAAAGACTTCGTGCGCCAGCCGCGCATCGCCCAGCCCTCCGCCCGCTGGATGGCTGACCCACAAGCCGTCGCCCGCCCGTGCACCCGAACGCAGCAGCGCCTGGCCCACCGGCACGGCACCGAACACGGTGATGCAGATGTTCAGCGGCCCGGCCGTGGTGTCGCCGCCCACCAGCTCGATGCCCTGCGCATCGGCCAGCGCGAACATCCCGCGCGCAAAGCCTTCGAGAAAGGCTGCATCGACGCGCGGCATCGCCAGCGCCAGCGTGAAGGCGATCGGCTCGGCGCCGCAGGCCGCCAGGTCGGACAAGTTCACGGCCAGGGCCTTGTGGCCGAGCCGCTCGGGCGCCACGGTGGACAGGAAATGCCGGCCCTCGACCAGCATGTCGCTCGACACTGCGAGCTGCTGGCCGGCCGGCAGCGGCGCCAGCAGCGCGCAGTCGTCGCCGATGCCCAGCGCGGCATGGCGCGGCGCGCGCGTGAAGTAGCGCGCGATCAGATCGAATTCGCCGAGCGGCGCGGTCACGCCTTTTCGTCCCAGTGAAAGCGATGCAGCACGCGGTGCAGCACCGGTGTCAGCACCAGGGCCGCGGTGGCGATGAACACCAGCCCGGCGTACAGCGCATAGCAGCCGGCGAACAACTTGCCGCCTTGCGTCTTCGGCAGATCGACTGGGCCCATGCCGCCGAGCAGCATCGCGGCGTTGACGAAGGCGTCGAGCCAGGGCAGATCCTCGAGCGTGTGGTAGCCGACCATGCCCCCGCCCAGCGAGAGCGCGAGCACGCCCAACGCCAGCGCCAGGTGCAGGCCGAGCCGGCGCACGAACTTCGCGCGCGGCAAGGGGCGTTGGCGGCGGGACTCGTACATCGAGGCTCGCGGACTCAGCGCAAGCGCAGCTTGTGCGCCGCGATCTGCTCGCGCACCCGCACCGGCGCCGTGCCGCCCTGCACCTGGCGCGCGTCGAGCGAACCGCGCAGCGACAGCACGGTGTAGATGTCGTCTTCGATCGCGGCATTGAATTGCTTGAGCGTGTCGAGCGGCAGATCGGCCAGGTCGATGCCGCGGGCGATGCCGAACTTGACCGCATGCGCGACCACTTCATGCGCGTCGCGAAACGGCAGGCCCTTCTTCACCAGGTAGTCGGCCAGGTCGGTGGCGGTGGCGTAGCCCTTCTTCGCCGCAAGGGCCATCGCCTCGGGCTTGACGACGATGCCGGCCACCATCTCGGCCATGATGCGCAGCGTGGCCGCCAGCGTGTCGACGGTGTCGAACAGCGGCTCCGTGTCTTCCTGGTTGTCCTGGGTGTAGGTCAGCGGCTGGCCCTTCATCAGGGTCAAGAGGCCCATCAGGTGGCCATAGACCCGGCCGGTCTTGCCGCGCGCGAGTTCGGCCACATCGGGGTTGCGCTTCTGCGGCATGATCGACGAGCCGGTGCAGTAGCGGTCGGCCAGATCGATGAAGCCGAAGTTCTGGCTCATCCAGAGGACGATCTCCTCACTCAGGCGCGAGACATGCATCATCGTGATCGCCGCCCATGCAGTGAACTCGATCGCGAAGTCGCGGTCGCTGACGGCATCCAGGCTGTTGGCGCAGACGCCGTCGAAGGCCAGCGTTTTCGCGACGCGCGCGCGATCCAGCGGGAAACTGGTTCCGGCCAGCGCGGCGGCGCCCAGCGGCAGGCGATTGACGCGCTTTCGCACATCGGCCAGGCGCTCAGCATCGCGCGAAAACATCTCCACATAGGCCAGCAGGTGGTGGGCGAAGCTGACCGGCTGGGCGACCTGCATGTGCGTGTAGCCCGGCAGCACCGTTTCGGTGTGCGGCTCGGCGGCGCTGACCAGCGCGCGCTGCATGCCGGCCAGCAGCGGCGCGAGCTGGTCGATCTCGCCGCGCAGCCACAGCCGCACATCGGTGGCCACCTGGTCGTTGCGCGAGCGGCCGGTGTGCAGGCGCTTGCCGGCGTCGCCGACCAGTTGGGTCAGGCGGGCCTCGATGTTCAGGTGCACGTCTTCGAGCTCCAACTTCCACTCGAAGCGGCCGGCGTCGACATCGGCCGCGATCTGTGCCAGGCCGCGCTGGATCGCCGCATGGTCGTCGGCCGAGATCACGCCGGTTGCGGCCAGCATCTCGGCATGCGCCAGGCTGCCGGCGATGTCGGCGGCGGCCAGCCGCTGATCGAACCCCACACTGGCGGTGTAGCGCTGCACCAGCTCGCTCATCGGCTCGGAGAACAGCGCCGACCAGGCCTGTGATTTTTTGTCGAGCGGATTGAGAGGGTTCGAAGACATGGGACCGTCACCGCGCCTGCGGTGCCCGAGGTGAGAGAGGCTGGGACACAATGCCGGCAACCGCCAGCCCTGGTGGAATCGATTCTATCGACGCACTGCCTCGCATGATGAGCTTGCCCGACACCGCGCCCGCGGCGCTGAATGCGGCCGACAGCGTTGGCACCTGGCCGTCGTCGTCGCTGTCGTCGACACGCCCGGCGCCGCTCGACATGGGTGCGGCCACTGGCGCGGCCTTCGATGTCTGCCGCGGCGCACTGGCCTTGCGCGCGCTGCTGGCCGTCAACGGCGCCGTCGTGCTGGCCGTGCTGGCCGCTGCCGACAGTGGCGCCCAGGCGCTGGCCGCGCTGGGCCCGGCGATTGCTGCGGCCTTGCTCGGCACGCTGGCCTGGCTGGCATTGGTGTGCCTGCTGCGCCGCCCATTGCAACGCCTGGCCGCCGTGCCGCGCACGGTGTCGCTGATGGGGCTCGGTGCGCTGCTGGCCCTGCTGGCCTGCGCGCCGATGTTCTGGTTGCAGTTGATGGAAGCCGGCCCGCTGCGCCTGCTCGCTTTGCCATTGATCGGCGCCGCGCTGGCCGGCCTGATGGCGGCCTGGCTACAGTGGCGCGAGGGCCGGCGCACGCCGGCCGATGCCAAGGCGCGGCTGGCCGAGCTGCAGTCGCGCATTCGCCCGCACTTTCTGTTCAACACCCTCAACACCGCGGTCTCGCTGGTGCGCACCGACCCGGTTCGCGCCGAGGGCGTGCTTGAAGACCTGGCCGACCTGTTCCGCGTGGCGCTGGCCGACAGCGGCAGCAGCAGCGGCTCGGTGACCCTGGGCAGCGAGCTCGAACTGGCACGGCGCTACCTGGCCATCGAAGCGCTGCGCTTTGGCGAACGCCTCAAGCTCGACTGGCAGCTCGACCCTGCCGCCGACGCCGCGCGGCTGCCGCCGCTGGTGCTGCAACCGCTGCTGGAAAACGCCGTGCGCCACGGCGTCGAACCGGCCGAGGCCGGCGGCCAGGTGCGCGTGCGCACGCGCACGCGGCTGGGCCGCGTCGAGATCACGATCGACAACACCGTGAGCGGCGCCGCCTCGCGGCCTGGCCATGGCCTGGCCCTGGCCAATGTGCGCGAGCGCCTGCGCCTGCTGCACGACCTCGATGCGCAATTCGACGTGCACCAGGGCGACGGCCGCTACCGCGTGCGCATCGTCGTGCCGCTGGGGGACACAGAATGATTGCGCTGCGTGTGCTGATCGTCGACGACGAAGCCCTCGCGCGTTCGCGCCTGGCCACCCTGGTGGCCGAATGTACCGAGCCGCGCTGCGCAGTCGCGGGCCAATGCGCCAATGCCCAGCAGGCGCGGCAGTGGCTCAGCGAGTACGAAGCCGACATCGTGCTGCTCGACATCCAGATGCCCGGCCAGCCCGGCACCGCATTCGCAGCCGAGTTGCAGCGCCAGGCGCAGGCGCCGGTGGTCGTTTTCGTCACCGCGCACACCGAGCATGCGCTGGCCGCCTTCGACCTCGACGCCGCCGATTACCTGACCAAGCCGGTCAAGCGCGAGCGCCTGGCCGCGGCCCTGCAACGCGCGGCGCGCCGCGCCCCCGCGCGCGACGGCGGCAGCGCGGCGCAGGAACCCGTGCTGGTGGTCAGCGAACGCGGCCGCGTCGCCCGCGTGCCGCTGGCCGAGGTGCTGTACCTGAAGGCCGAGCTGAAGTACGTGACCCTGCGCACCGCCGGCCGCACCTGGGTGCTCGACGATTCGCTGACGGAATTGGAACAACGCCTGGGCGAGCGCTTCCTGCGCATCCACCGCAACGCCCTGGTCGCGCGCGACGCCGTGCGCCTGTTGGAGCGCCGCCGCATGGCCGAGCATGACGACGACGGCGGTGGCAACGAAATCGGCTGGGCGGTGCAGGTGGCGCCGGTCGATGAATGGCTGGCGGTGTCGCGGCGGCAATTGGGCGCCGTGCGCGAGGCGCTCGCCGCAAGCAACAGTTGAGCGCGCGACGCCTGCGAGATCAGCGCCGCAGCGTTGCCGCCTTCAAGCGCTCGATCTCCGCCTGCATCGTCGCCGTGAGTTGGGCATACAGCCGCAACTGATCGCTCAGTGCGCGCAGCCGGTTGGCGATGATCGAGGCCACTTCGGCGAGCAGCTTGGCCGCCACCTTGGGCTGCTGGTCGATCAAGCGGTCCAGGCCCTGGCGCGACAGGCCCGCGCATTGCACCGGTGACAGCGCGGTGCATTCGGTCGAGCGCGGCTCGCCGTCGAGCAGCGACATTTCGCCGAGCAGCGAGCCCGCGCCCAGGGCCGAGATCGGCACGGCCTCGCCGCTGTGGCCGGGCTCGGCGGTTTCGACCGAGACCTCGCCGCTGAGCAGCAGCAGCATGTAGCCGGTGTTTGCGCGGTCGTACTCGTGCAGCAGCGTGGCGCCTTTGGCGTAGTCAAGTAACTGCATGCAGCCGACGACGCAGCGGGCTTCGGCTTCACTCAAGCCGAGCAAGGCCGGCGGCTTGCGCAGCAGCTCAGTGGCCAGGCGCGCCAGGTCGGGGAAGCGCTCGACCGATCGTGGGTGCAGCGTGTCGGCGGCGGCGCCGGTGGGTGGGTTCGGGTTCATTGCGCAGCTTGGGGTGGGCGGTACCAAGTGCGCAGTGTGCCTCGACTGCGCGCGCGCGAGCGTCTAGCGGCGCAGTTGCATCCGCCCAGGCAGGGGGGTCGAGCGGCGCAGGATGTCTTCGGCCAGCCACACCGCCGCACGGCGCGCGCGCTCGGCCACGGCGGGCAGCGGGAGTTGCTGGTAGTCGTCGTTGAAAACTTCGAAGCTGTAGTCGCCGCGGTAGCCCAGGCAATCGAGCTTGGTCACCAGCTCGGCCATCTGCGCGTTGTGCACGCCTTCGCCGGGAAAGACGCGGAAGGTGCGCGCCGTGTCGCGGCGCTCTTCGGGCGTGCGCACCTGGCTCCACATGAAGTCGGCCAACTGCACGAAGAAAATCTTCTCGGGGTCGATGTCGTCGAGCGGTTCGAGCGGCGTGTTGGTGGCGAAGACATGGTACGAGTCGATGCACAGGCCCAGGTTGGGGCAATCCGCCGCCTCGACCGCGGCCCAGGCCGTCGTGTACTCGTTGATGTGCCGGCCCCACGACAGGCCCTCAAAGACCACCTTGATGCGCTGCGGCAGCGCCAGCATCGCCAGCTTGCGCAGGTCGCGGGCGATGGCATCCAGATCGCCGCTGGCGTGCTGCGAAGTCGACGAGCAGGCCAGCAGCAGCGGGCTGCCCAGGGCCTGGCACATCTCGATCATGCTTTTGGCCTGGTCGACCTTGTAGCCGTGCAGGTGGCCCGTCAGGCCCTCGAAGTCGCGCAGCACCTGAAAGCCGGTGACGCGCAGGCCGCTGGCCTTGACCGCTGCCACCGCGGCTTCGATGCCCTGCGGGTGGCCGACGATGTCGCGCGCGGCGAGCATGATCTGGCCGAAGCCGCCTTCTTTCACCGCCCGCAGCTTGGCCTCCAGCGGCCCGGCCAGGGTGATGGTGTCCATGCCGAAGTCGTCGATGTTCATGGCGTCAGCGCCCGCCGGGCCGAGCCAAGGGGCTGACAGCCCCCTCGGGGGGTAGCGAACGTCGTGAGCTTGGGGGTTCCATACCGCCCCCGTGCTTGACCAGCTCGAACATCAGGCCACCGAGGCTGCTCTTCGTGAGCGCGCCGCGCGATTCGACATGCAGGCTCGCGGTCTCGACGAAGTTGACGCCGCGTGGTTGCAGCGTGTGCACGGCCCCCAGCACATCGGGCACGCCGAAGGCCACGCGTTGCAGGCGCTCGTCGCTGTCCAGCAGCATCACCGGGTCGGGCTCGATCAGTTGCCAATAAAAACTGCGATCGGGGCTTTGCAGCACGCGGCCGCGCGGCAGGATGCCGAAGCGCTCGTCGTCGCCGAGCAGGCGAAAGCCGAACAGCGTGCGATAGAAGTGCAGCCAGTCGTCCATGCGCTCGGCGCCGATGTACTGCACCACGCCGAACCAGTGCATCGCCGACAACGCCGCGGGTTGCGGGTCGGCGCCGGGGATCGGAATGAAGTCGACGTCGTAGATCGAGAACTCACGGTGCCGGTCGACGAAATAGATCCGGCTGGCCCCCGCGCCGTGGATCGCCGGGATGTGCAGCTCCATCGGCGCCACCTGCACCGGCACGTCCCAGGCGCCGAGTTCGAGCACGCGCGCATGCGCGGCCGCGGCGTCACGCACGCGCAGCGCCACGGCAGCCAGGGTCGGCGCGTCGGGCGGCGCCACCGCGGCGGCGTGGGCGTTGACGATCACGTTCATCGCGCCCTGGCGGTACAGCAGCACCTCGCGCGAGCGGTGCCGTGCGACCGGCTTGAAGCCCATCTGCTCGAGCACCTGGCCCAGGGCCTGCGGCTTGGCCGTGGCGTACTCGACATACTCGATGCCTTCGATGGCCAGCGGGTTGGCAGCATCGGCGAGGGCTTCGCGGTCGGTGTCGGTTGTGTTCATTTGGTTTCCTAGGCAGCAGCGGCGACCAGGCGGCGAAAGTGTGCATCCATCCGCACTGCGTCGGGTGGCTCGCCGGTGAACAACTCGAAGGCACCGAAGGCCTGGCCGACTGCCATGTGGCCGCCGTCGGCCGTGGCGCAACCGAGGCGCCGCGCGGCTTTGACCAGCGCAGTTTCGAGCGGAAAGTAAACGATCTCCGAAACCCACAGATCGCGCCGCAACAGCGAGGCGGGCAGCGGCAGGCCAGGCCGTTTGTCCATGCCGGTGGGTGTGGCATGCACCAGGCCGCTGGCGCCTTGCAACGCGGCAGCAGGGTCGGTGCCGGCCTCGACGCGGTCGGCGCCGTAGAGCGCGCCGAGTTGCCGCGCCAGATCGTCGGCCCGCGCGGCGTCGCTGTCGACGATGGCCAAGCGGCCCGCGCCCAAACGCAGCAGCGCATACGCGATCGCCGAGCCGGCGCCGCCGGCACCGAGCAAGACGACGCGGTCGAGCCTGGCGTTCGGCAGCGCGCGCTTGAAGCCCCAGGCCCAGCCCGAGCCGTCGGTGTTGTGGCCGACGCTGCGGCCGTCGGCACCAAAGACGACGCTGTTGACCGCGCCCATCGCCCGCGCTTCGTCGGACAACCCGTCGAGCAGCGGCATCACCGCCTGCTTGCACGGGAAGGTGATGTTCAGACCGGCAAAACCCATCGTGCGGGCTGAGGCCAGCAGCGATGGCAGCGCGTCGGCACCCTCACGCGCACGGTCCAGATCGATCAACTGGTAATGCAAGCGCAGGCCGTGGTGGCGCGCCTCTTCTTCCTGCATCGTCGGCGTCAGCGAGCGAGCGATGCCGGCGCCGATCAGGCCGACCAGCAACTTGCGCTCGCTCTTCATCGGCGTGCTCTCACTTGCGCATCTTGGCCAGCTCGGCCATCACTTCGGCAACCGTCGCCTCGCCGACGCTGGCGGTGAACTGGGCGATCACCGGCTTCATCTTGTCGCGCAGCTTGGCCACTTCGGCGGGCGGGAACTCGGTGACGGTCATGCCGTTCTTCTTCAGCAGCTCCAGGTTGGTCGCCACCGCAGCGCGCGACTGCTTGCGCTGTTCCTTGCCGGCCTCTTCGGCGGCATCGTCGAGGATCTTCTTCTCGGCCGGGCTGAGCGTGTCCCAGACCTTCTTGCTGAACAACACGGTCTGCGGGTTGTACTGGTGATTGGTCAGGGCGATGTACTTCTGCACTTCCCAGAACTTGTTCGATGCGATCACGCCGATCGGGTTTTCCTGGCCGTCGATGGCCTTCTGTTCGAGCGCGCCGTAGACCTCGGGGAAGGGCAGCGGCGTCGGGTTGGCGCCCAGGGCCTTGACCCAGGCCACGTTGATCGGGTTCGGGATCACGCGCAGCTTCAGGCCCTCGATGTCCTCGACCTTGTTCAACGGGCGCTTGCTGTTGGTCATCTGGCGGTAGCCCAGCTCCCAGTACGACAGGCCGACGATGCCTTTTTCTTCCAGTTAAAGGCGTAGCGCAGCACGACGTTGCCGAACACCATCGCCACCATCGCCGCCAGCAAGGCCACCAGCAGCAGCTCGAGCAGCTTGCAGTAGGCATTGGCGCCTTTGTCGATCCAGTTGGTCATGAGTTCTCCACGGCGCGGGTCGGCGGGCTGGCCGCCTGCGCTGTCGTGCCGAGGCCGATAATGTACGAACTGGTTAGTTTTCAACTACGGACAAACCCTGACGCACCAGCCCGACGCCTCGTCGTCCCATTGGGCGGGACGGCGCGGCTACTTGCGCACGAAGCGCACGATCATCTCGATGATGCTGTCGCGGCGGGCGATGAGTGCCCGGGGCGATTCGAAGTCGTGCTGGAAGATCAGGCCGAAGGTGTGCCGGTTGGCGACGTTGAACACCGACAACGCGCTGATCGACATGTGCAGGTCCACCGGGTCGATGGCGGCGCGGAACACGCGCGCCTTCTGGCCGCGCTCGAGCACGCGGCGCAGGCCGTCGATCGCCGGCACGTTGAGCTTGCGGATCGACTTGCTCTGCGCCAGGTACTGAGCACGCTGGATGTTTTCGCTCTGCACCAGGCGCACGAACTCGGGGTGCGCCCACTGGTAGTCCACCGTGTGCCCGACCAGCTTGCGCAGCGCGTCTTCGGGCGCCAGGTCATCCAGATGGGCCTCGGCCTCGATTGCGCGGATGCGGCGATACGATTCCTCCAACACCGCCAGGTACAGCGCTTCCTTGCTGCCGAAGTAGTAGTAAATCATGCGCTTGCTGGTGCGCATCGCCGCGGCGATCGCATCGATGCGGGCCCCGGCCAGGCCCTTGTCGGCAAACTCCCGCGTGGCCACTTCGATGATGTCGGCCATCGTCCGCTCAGGGTCGTTGGTGCGCGGCGCTTTTGCCGCGACCGCCTTGCGCGGCGCTCGCTTCAAAGTCTTTTGTACTGTTCCGTTCATTTGGCGAGCCTAGCCGATCGAGACCGCCGCGCCAAGCCCCACTCCGTCTCAGCCCGTATTGCGCAGGCCAGCGGCAATGCCATTGATCGAGATGTGGATGCCGCGCTGCACGCGTTCGTTGGCCGGGTCGCCGGCTTTCTGGTGGCGGAAGCGGCGCATCAGCTCGACCTGCAGGTGGTTCAGCGGGTCGAGGTAGGGGAAGCGGTGTTCGATCGAGCGCGCCAGGGCGGCGTTGGAAGCCAGCCGGTGCGGCTCGCCGGTGATGAGAGACAGCATCTCGCCGGCCAGGGCCCACTCGGCCTGGATCGCGCCGAAGATGCGCTTGGCCAGGCGCTTGTCTTCGACCAGTTCGACATAACGCGCGGCGATGCGCAAGTCGCTCTTGGCCAGCACCATGTCGAGATTCGACAGCAGGGTGCGAAAGAACGGCCACTGCTTGTGCATCTTCTGCAGCAGCGCCAGGCGCGTCTTGCGCTGGCTGGCGCTGCCTGACCCATTCGCGAGCCATTGCTCGACCGCGCTGCCGAAGCCGGCCCAGCCCGGCAATGCCACGCGGCACTGACCCCAACTGAATCCCCAGGGGATCGCGCGCAGGTCTTCGATGCGCCGGTTGGCCTTTCCGTCTTTGGGTCGTATGGCCGGGCGCGAGCCGATATTCAGCTCGGCGATCTCGCGGATCGGTGTGGCGTCGAAGAAGTAGTCGGTGAAGCCCGGCGTGTCGTAGACCAGCTTGCGGTAGGACTGAAAACTCAGCTCGCTGAGTTCGGCCGCGGCGTCGAGAAAGGCCTTGGGCGCGCCGATCTTGCTCATGCGGGTCGGGTGCAGCAGGGTGGCTTCGAGCGTGGCCGCCACCAGGGTTTCGAGATTGCGGCGGCCGATCTCGGGGTGGGCGTATTTCGAGGCGATGACTTCGCCCTGTTCGGTCAGGCGGATCTGCCCGTTCACGGTGCCTGGCGGCTGCGCCAGGATGGCCTGGTAGCTCGGGCCGCCGCCACGGCCGACCGTGCCGCCGCGGCCATGGAACAGCCGCAGCGCCAGGCCATGCTCGCGCTTGATCGGCTCGAACAGCGAGACCAGCGCGGTCTCGGCGCGGTACAACTCCCAGTTGCTGGTGAAGAAGCCGCCGTCCTTGTTGCTGTCGCTGTAGCCGAGCATGATGTCCTGCTCGGCATAGCTGCCGAGCTTGCTGCGCAGGATCATTTCCAGCACGCCGGGCAGCGCGTAGTAGGCGCGCATGATCGGCTCGGCCTGGCGCAGGTCGGCGATCGTCTCGAACAGCGGCGAGACGATCAATGCGGCTTGCGCGTGGTCGTCGAGCGTGCCGGTCAACAGGCCCGATTCCTTTTGCAGCAGCAGCACTTCGAGCAGGTCGCTGACCGCTTCGGTGTGCGAGATGATGTAGTGGCGGATCGCGTGGCGGCCAAAGCGCGCCAGCGCTTCGCGCGCGGCCTCGAATACCGCCAGCTCGCCCTGCGTGCGCTCTGTGTACGTGTGGCCGATCACGCGCAACGGTCGCGCGTCGTTCAGCAGCGCCAGCAGCAGGGTGCGGCGCGCGCCCACACCGAGCGCGCTGTAGTCGGCCTCGATGCGCGCCACGCGCAGCAGCTCGGCGATCACGGCTTCGTGCTGATCCGAGCTTTGGCGCAGATCGACGGTGGCCAGGTGAAAGCCGAACACCTGCACCGCGCGCATCAAGGGCGCCAGCCGCGGCGCGATCAGCGCCTGGGCATGGTGGTGCTTCAACGAGGCTTCGACGGTGCACAGGTCGGCCAGCAGCTCTTCGGCGCTGGCATAGGGGTCTTGCGGCGCGACTGCATGGCGCAGCGCTTCGGTGCCGGTGAGTGCGTGCAGCGTGGCGGCCAGGCGGGCATAGACGCCGATCAGCGCGCGCCGGTAGGGCTCGTCTTCGCGGTGCGGGTTGCGGTCGGGCGAGCGATCGGCCAGCGCCAGCATGGCCTGCGTGACGGGGGCCAGGGTCTGCGAGATCGACAGCTCGGCGCCGAGCGCGTGCACTTCGGTCAGGTAAAAACGCAGGGCCACTTCGGCTTGGCGCGACAGGGCCAGCACCAGGGTCGGCGCGCCGACATTCGGGTTGCCATCGCGGTCGCCGCCGATCCAGTGGCCCATGCGCAGAAATGGCGCCACCTCGTGGCCGTGCAAGGCGCGCTCCAAGTCGCGGTACAGCCGCGGCACCTGGCGCAGAAAGGTCGCCTGGTAGTACGACAGCGCGTTCTCGATCTCGTCGGCCACCGTCAATTTGGCGGTGCGCAGCATGCGCGTTTGCCAGAGCTGCGTGACGCGGGCGCGCAGCAGGGCTTCGTTCTCGCCGCGGTCGCGCTCGGTGTGCAGGTCGTCGCGCTGGCCCACCAGCTCGGCGATCGCGCGTTCGGCGTCGAGGATGCTCTTGCGCTGCACCTCGGTTGGGTGCGCCGTCAGCACCGGCGAGACGTAGGCCCGGGCCAGCATCTGGGCGAT
Source organism: Burkholderiales bacterium (assembly GCA_031419635.1). Classification (GTDB taxonomy): domain Bacteria; phylum Pseudomonadota; class Gammaproteobacteria; order Burkholderiales; family Burkholderiaceae_C; genus CADEEN01. The sequence continues at coordinate 12,580 of JANOKY010000379.1, forward strand.
CTCGCCCGCACGGATGTCGGCCCGGCCCAGGCGCTCGAAGGCCATCGCCAGCGAGCCTTCCTGCAAATGGCCCTGGGCCTCGTGGTGCTCGCGGCGGCGCACATGGTGGCGGTCCTCGGCGATGTTGGCCAGGTGGCTGAAATAGCTGAAAGCGCGGATCACGCTCACCGTCTGGTCGCCCGACAGGTTCTTCAGCAAGCGATCGAGCACACGGCCGGCCGAGGCGTCCTTCTTCAAGCGGTAGGCCACGGAGAGCTGGCGCACGCGCTCGATCAGCTCGAAAGCTTCGCTGCCCTCCTGCTCGCGGATCACGTCGCCGAGGATGCGGCCCAAGTGGCGGATGTCGTCGACCAGCGGCCGGTTTTTCGCGGCGGCATCGTCGCTGCTGTCGGGGCTCGGGCGGCGGGGGGCACGGGGCATGGCGGGCTCCTGAAGCCGGATCGAGGTGTAATCCGGTTACGGAATCGGATGTTACCAAGCAGCCGCCGCGCGCTCGGGTTGGCGCGGGGGCGCCAGCCCAGTGGGCCTGGCGATAATCGTTCCATGCCCTCACTCCAACACCGCGTGCTGACCATCGCCACGCGCGAAAGCCGTCTTGCGATGTGGCAGGCCGAGCATGTGCGTGACTTGCTCGCGGCGCGCTTTGGCATTGAGGTCAAGCTGCTGGGCATGACCACCCGCGGCGACCAGATCCTCGACCGAGCGCTGTCCAAGGTCGGCGGCAAGGGCCTGTTCGTCAAGGAGCTGGAAACCGCGCTCGAAGACGGCCACGCCGACCTGGCGGTGCACTCGCTCAAGGACGTGCCGATGGACCTGCCGAGCGGCTTCGCGCTGGCCGCCGTGCTCGAACGCGAAGACCCGCGCGACGCGCTGGTCTCGCCGCGCTACGCCACGCTGACTGAGCTGCCGCAGGGCGCCTGCGTCGGCACCTCGAGCCTGCGCCGGGTGGCGCAACTGGCCGCCGTGCGCCCTGACCTGCGCATCGAACCGTTGCGCGGCAACCTCGACACCCGATTGCGCAAACTCGACGAAGGCCAGTACGACGCCATCGTGCTCGCCGCCGCCGGCCTGGTGCGCCTGGGCTTGGCCGAGCGCATCCGCAGCCGATTCGCCACCACGCAGATGCTGCCCGCCGCCGGCCAGGGTGCCCTGGGCATCGAGGTGCGTGCCGACGACGCCGAGCTGCGCGAGGCCCTGGCCACCCTGATCCACCACCCGACCTGGCTGGCGGTGCACGCCGAGCGCGCCGTGTCGCGCGGCCTGGGCGGCAGTTGCTCGATGCCCCTGGCCGCGCATGCGCAGTGGCAGGGCGACAGGCTGCACTTGAGCGCCGCGCTCGGCCACGCCAACGACCCCCGGCAGGCGCTGCTGCAGGCGCAGGCCAGCGCTGCGGTGGCCGACGCCGCCGCGGCCGAAGCGCTCGGCGCGCAAGCGGTGGCCGCGCTGCACGCGGCCGGCGCGCACGCCTACCTCTGACGCCGACGCGATGGCGCTGCGCCTGCTCGTCACGCGGCCGCAACCGCAGGCCGATGCCTGGGTGGCGCGGCTGCGCGAACACGCTGTCGATGCGCTGGCTTTGCCGCTGCTGGCGATCGACGCGATGGTCGACCTGAGCACGCTGCATGCGGCCTGGCACGACCTGCCGCGCTACGCGCTGGTGATGTTCGTCAGCCCGAATGCGGTCAGCCATTTCTTTGCCGCGCGGCCAGCCGAACTCGCCGCACGCGGCTGGCCGGCGGGCGTGCGCGCCGGTGCCACCGGGCCTGGCACCTTGCAGGCATTGCAACTCGCCGAAGTGCCGGCCGCGCTGTGCGTGGCCCCGCCGGCCGACGCCGCGCAGTTCGACTCCGCCGCGCTGTGGGCGCAATTGCGCGGCGAGTCATGGGCCGGGCGCGAGGTGTTGGTGCTGCGCGGTGACGGTGGCCGCGATGAGTTCGCGGCGCTGCTGCGCAGCGCCGGCGCGGCGGTGCACTTCACCCAGGCCTACCGCCGTGGCCCGGCGCAGTGGACCGCCGCCGAGCGCGCCACGCTGGCCCGCGCGATCGCCCAGCCGGCGGCGCATCTGTGGTGGCTGTCGAGCACCGAAGCGGTGGGTTATTTACCGCAACTGACACGCCACAGCGACTGGCGCGCCGCGCAGGCGCTGGCCTCGCACCCGCGCATCGCGGCGCGCGCCCGCGAGCTTGGTTTTGGCCCTGTGTTCGAGGCGCCGCCGACTCTGCAAGCGGTGTGCGCGAGCCTGGCGCAGATCGAGGCCTGCCTACAATCGTCGCCACCTTGAACACCGCCGATTCCAGCCGCCCCGCGTCGCCATCGCTTGCATCGCCAGCCCCGCCCCACCGACCCGCGCCGCGCTGGCTGCCGGCACTGGCGATCACGGCCCTGTTGCTGACCCTGGCCGCGCTGGCGCTGGCCTGGGACACGCAGCGCCGCGTCAAGGCGCTCGAACAGGAACTGGTGCGGCGCCAGGCCGACAGCCAGAGCCAGGCAGCCGAGGCCCGCGTGATGGCCCGCGCCGCGCAGGAACTGGCGCGCGATACCGCCGCCAAGGCCGCGCTGCTCGAAGCCCGCGTCGCCGAAGCCTCGATGCAGCGCTCGCAGATCGAAGAGCTGCTGCAATCGGTGTCGCGCTCGCGCGATGAAAATGATGTCGCCGATGTCGAAGCCGCCGTGCGCGTGGCCTTGCAGCAAAGCGCGCTGACCGGCAGCGCCGAGCCGCTGGTGGCCACCTTGAAGCAGGCCGACGAACGCCTGGCGCGCTACAACCAGCCGCGGCTGGAGCGCGTGCGCCGCGCCGTCAACCGCGACCTCGACCGCGTCAAGGTGCTCGGCGCCATCGACATCTCCAGCCTGACCGTGCGGCTGGACGAAGCGGTGCGGCTGGTCGACGAGCTGCCGCTGCTGGCGCAGGCCGAGCCACGCGGCAAGCCCGGCGCGGCGCCGCGCGTGGCCGCCGCGGCCAGCGCCACCGCTTCGGCCTCGGCGCCCGCCAGCGCCGACTGGCGCGGCCGGGCGCTGCAATGGTGGCAGGACACCGGCGCCCATGTCGGCAACGAGATCCGTTCGCTGGTGCGCATCACCCGCATCGACCACCCCGAAGCGATGCTGGTCGCGCCCGAGCAGCAGTTCTTCGTCCGCGAAAACTTGAAGCTGCGCCTGCTCAATGCCCGGTTGGCACTGCTGTCACGGCAGTTCGAGATCGCCCAGTCCGACCTGCGCGACGCCCAGGCTGCACTCGATCGCTATTTCGAGCGCGGCTCCAAGCGCTCGCTGGTGCTCGCCGAGCTGCTGCGCCAGGTTTCGGCGCAGGCCCGCCAGACCAGCGTGCCGCGCCCCGACGAAACCCTTGCTGCGCTGGCCACCGCGGCTGCGGGCAGATGACCCCCCCGATGCGCCTGCGGCGCCTCCCCCCAGGGGGCAGCGCCAGCGGCCGGGCGAAGCCCGATCCGCGGCATTCGCTTCGGAATGCACACGCGTCATGCGGCGCGGGGCGCGGGGCGCACATCTCGCACCGAGCACGGGGCTGCGTGACAGAAATACGATGCGCAGCGTGATCTGGCTGGTGCTGCTGTTCGTGGCCGCGGTGGTCGCGGCAACCACGCTGGGCCGCAACGACGGCCTGGTCAGTCTGTACTGGAGCGGCTGGCGGCTGGACGTGTCGCTGAACCTGTTTGTTATCGCGCTGCTTCTGACCTGCCTGGTCTTGCTGCTGGCGATGCGCGCACTGCAATCGCTGGCCAGCCTGCCCAGCCGCGCCCATGAGTGGCGCGTGCGCCGACGCGAACGCGCAGCGCAGGCGGCCTTGCGCGATGCCTTGGGCGACTATTTCGGTGCCCGCTACAGCCGCGCACGCAAGGCGGCCGCGCGCGCGGTGGCGATCCATGACGCCACGCCCGAACTCGTCGGCGACCTGCAAACCCGCACCCTGGCCCACCTGCTCTGGGCGGCCAGCCTGCACCGGCTGCAAGACCGGCCGCAACGCGACCGCCAACTGGCCCAGTTGCGCCGCCTGCGCCGCCAGGCCGGCCTGGCGCAGCGCGGCAGCGACGACGGCGTGCCGCTGATGGCCGCGGAATGGGCCCTGGACGACCGCGACGCCACGCGCGCCCTGGCCCTGCTGGCCGAGTTGCCGCCCGGCGTGGCGCGGCGCACCCAGGCCCTGCGCCTGAAGCTGCAAGCCCAGCGCCTGGCCGGTCAGCCCGACGAGGCCCTGCGCACCGCGCGCCTGCTGGCCAAGCACCAGGCCTTCTCGCGCAGCGCGGCACAGAGCCTGCTGCGCTCGCTGGCCAGCGAGTCACTCGCCACCGCGCGCGACGCCGATCAGCTCGAACGCGCTTGGCAGGCCCTGGACAGCGCCGACCACGCCGACCCGCTGACCGCCGCCCGCGCCGCCGCCTGTGCCGCCCGCCTGGGTGCCACCGGCCACGGCAGGCGCTGGCTGCTGCCGGCATGGCAGAAGCTGGCCGAGCTCGGCCGCGACGAGCGCGACGCCGTGGCCCTGGCGCTGATCGACAACCTGGCGGGCCTGCCCGCCGAGTGGCTGCCGCGCATCGAAGCGGCCGAGCGCGCGCTGCCGGGCGAGGCCGCGGTGCAGGCCGCCGCGGGCAGCGCCTACGCCGAACGCCAACTCTGGGGCAAGGCCCGCGCCCCGCTCGAGCGCTCAGCCGCGTCACCCGGCCTGGACAGCAGCGCCCGCCGCGCGGCTTGGCGCCGCCTGGCTGCGCTGGCCCGCGCCGAGGGCGACGAGGCCCGCGCGGCACGCTGCCACGAAGCCGCCGCCGCACTGGAGTAACTGGCCGCGCTGATATACTGCGCGGCTTCGCGGCTGTAGCTCAGTTGGATAGAGTACTTGGCTACGAACCAAGGGGTCGTGGGTTCGATTCCTGCCAGCCGCACCAGAACTTCCGTTCTAGATCAACAGCTTAGAGATTTCGGTCTTTAGGCTGTTTTTCTTTCCGGCGCCGCTGGCAACAACGCCTTCAAAAAGCGGTGATAGAAAAGCAGGTCGATGAAGTATTCATTGCGGCCGAGCGTGACGCGGTGCTGACGGCCGATGAAGCAAAAGCCGTAGCCGAGTTCAAGGATGAAGTCGCGCAGCTTGTCGATCAGGCGGTCTTCGAGTTCGCGCTCCCTGATCTCGCGGCGAATGCCCAGGAACTCCAGGTTGTAGCTGCTCTTGAGCGCCTCTTCGGCCTGGTCTGCCACATGCTCGGGCAGCGCGATCTTGAAGTTGTGTTGCTTGCCTTCGGCCAACGATCTTTCGTATGAGTTGGCCTTGATCTGGTTGAGCAGGACATTGCGGCTCCAGCCGAAGCGCGCGGTGGCTTGCAGGTAGTAAAGGCGCTGTGCCGGTTGCTCGATCTTCGCGAGCAGGTTCACGTGATGACCCCAGGGTACGGCCGTCACCATTTCTCTCACAAGCTGTGAGAGGTTCTTGCTGCCGGTCCTTGGAGCGCGGCCGGCATGCGATGGCCCCGGGCTTTCTCTCACAAGCTGTGAGAGAGACTTGCGCGCCGTATAGGTCTCGTGCAACTGACGCATGCGCCAAAGGTTGACCGCGCAGAATCCGGTTGCTCCGGGAAAGCTGCGCTTCAGATCGCGGGCGAGCCGATCGACGACACCATCGCCCCACCCCAGCGCCGTCTGTTTCTCGCGAATGCCGCACCGATGTCCCAGTACAAGCTGATGAGCTCACGGTTGACGGACCGTGCCGCCGCCAGTCTTCCGGCGCCGATACGAGCCGTCAGTTCGTCGACGAATGCGTTGTAGTCGAAGGCGATCGAGGCTTGCCGCTTCATCGCATCGACTTTACGACGGATACGTTGTCGTCGACTTGTCGGCGACAACGCGAGTGCCATCGCCTGCGTGATCCTGACCGGCGACATCCACAGCTCGTGGGCGTGGTCTGCGAGTGGTGGTACGTCGACACGGTGGCCAGCGTCAGCAACATCCAGACCTTCGGTGTCGCGTTCGAGGTGCAGCACGGCAGCAACCGCCTGCTGCCCTCGGCGATGGCCACGCTGCGCGGCGACGCGGCAGGGCGCTAGCGCCCTGACGCGAGTGCCGGCGCCGCCGGCCGCAGCCGCGGCAGGTGCACCAGCGCCAGGCTAATCCACACCGCGACGCTGAAGTACAGCGTCATCCACGTGACCTCGGTCTGCCACACCTGCCAACTGTGCGTGACGGTCCAGCGCGTGGACGCATCGATCGCGCCTTGCAACACGCCGAAGTACGCACGGCCCTGTGCTTCGTCGGCGAGCCAGCGCGCCCAGTACATCGGCACATCGACTGCGGCCATGTAGGCCACGTACACCGCCGCGGCAGCGCACAAGAACGCCAGCAGCGGTCGCCGCGAAGCCTCGACGCGTGGCCAGATCGCGAGCAGGCTCGCCGCCAGCAGCGCCGCGCACAGACCCCACAGCGACTCCTCGAACACATGGCCGAGGTTGGCGGTGGTGAGCACCGCATGCCACGAACAGGTCTCGGCGACGACGATCATCGGCAGGATCGCACGCGACACGGCGTGTGCGAAGCGGCTCGCGGTGGCCGCCGCGGCCTCGCGCAACAGCAGCGCCCACTGCGCCGCGAAGCAAAGCTCGGCCAGCGTCGCCACCGTGCGGCCGACGATCACGCTCGACCACCAGGAATCGACGAGCACGATGCGCTGCACGTCGTACACCGGCAGCAGCGAGCGCCAGGCGCAGCCGAAGACGTAGCCGGCGCAGAGCAGCAATTGCAGGCGGTGCGAGGCCCAGGCTTGCGGCGTCAACGTGTCGCGTCGGCGCAGCGTCCACCAGGCCGCCGCCACCCAAGCCAGCACATTGAGCGCACTGACCACGCGCAGCGCGGTCCACCATTGCTCGGTGCTGTCGAACATGGCAGCGCTTCGCTTGGGTTCAGTGCCCCTTCTTCGGCCGGCCGAGCTTGAGCGCTTGCAGACGGCCCAGGGCGCCGACCAGTGCGGCGCCGTCGAGCGCCATCAGCGCGTGCAGGCCCGCACGCAGCAGCTCGCTCTTCTTGGCCTCACGCTGAGCGGCCATGGCCCGCGTCTTCAGCGCGGCGATCAGCGCGAAGTCCGATTCGGGCATCGTGAAGCTGTCGCGCACCAGGCGCACGCGCTGCTTCGGTGGCTTCTTTTCGGGCGCCGGGGCCGCCGCGGTCTCGATCCTCTTCGGCGGCGGCTTTCGCGGCGCCGCCGCAGTGGCCTTGCGGGCCGGCGCGCGCCGCAGTGCGGGCTTGTTCGGGGCAACGATCTTCTTGGCCGGCATCGCGGCACCTCCAGAGAACAACGGTATAAATCGTTTATACCATTCTCCTCCGGCGCACCCGCGCTGCGGCTCGCGGGCTCACACGACGCCGGTCGGCGTCGCGCTCGCCACCCTTACGGCGCCGGCACCGCCGTGCGGTTGCCCGGCACGATCTGCGCCTGGTACGAGAACACTTCGCGGCTCTTCGGCTGCACCGTGACCTTGATCCAGTTCACGTCGTTGTTGCCGTTGGCGGCGTTGTTGCCGAAGGTCTCGACGCGGGTGAAGTTCTCCAGGCGCTGGCCGGCGGCGTTGAGCAGCGGCTTGTCGACGCGGTGGTAATGCGAGTCGCCGTGCACGTAGGCCACGGGCTTGCGGAAGGCCACCACCTCGTCGCGCAGCGCGAGCAGATAGTCCCTGAAGCCGTCGGGCGCGCCGTCGGTCTGCGCCAGCGTCTTCGCATCGCGCAGCGGGGCGCGCGTCGGGTCGCTCTGGTCCCAGCCCGGGTTGCCCTGGGCAACGATCATCAGCGCCACCGAGCCGCGCGCCTTGGCGACCGCGAAGGCCTCGCGCAGCCACTTGATGTTGGCCGCGTTGCGTGCTGCGTACTCCTTGGGGTCCGGCGCCACGTCGCACAGGTTGT
>JANOKY010000380.1:0-6854 GCA_031419635.1 Burkholderiales bacterium
CGAGCAGGATCGACTGCGCGCGGCCGTGGCTGGCCTCGCCCTGCACCGGCAATGCAGCGGCGCCGTTGCCGACGTTGCTGCCGCCGTAGTTCGACGAATCGGTGTTGAGCACTTCGCGCCAGGCGAGCGCACCCTCGGGCACGCCAAGCCGCAGGCCCAGGCGCAGCACGGGCGTCATGTTGCTCACCACCAGCACCATGCCGCCGGCAGCATCGCGGCGCACCCAGGACAGCAACGAGCGCTCGGCGTCGTGGGCGTCGATCCACTCGAAGCCGGCGCCTTCGCAATCCAGGCGGTGCAACGCGGGCGTGTCGCAGTACAGGCGGTTGAGATCGCGCACCAGGCGCTGCACGCCGGCATGGCGCGCATCGGCGAGCTGCCCCCAGGGCAACTCGGCATCATGGTTCCATTCGTTGGCCTGGCCCCATTCCTGGCCCATGAAGAGCAGCTTCTTGCCCGGGTGGCCCCACATGAAGCCGTAGTAGGCGCGCAGATAGGCGAAGCGCTGCCAGTCGTCGCCCGGCTTGCGGCCGAGGATCGAGCCCTTGCCATGCACCACTTCATCGTGCGACAGCGGCAGCACGAAGTTTTCGCTGAAGGCATAGACCAGGCTGAAGGTCAGTTTGCTGTGATGCCAGCGGCGGTGGATCGGGTCTTCCTGCATGTACTTCAGGGTGTCATGCATCCAGCCCATGTTCCACTTGAAGTGAAAGCCCAGGCCGCCGTGGTAAGTGGGCGCGCTGACACCGGGAAAGGCGGTGGACTCTTCGGCGATCGTCATCGCGCCGGGGCATTCGACGCCGACGACTTCATTGGTGCGGCGCAGGAACTGGATCGCTTCCAGGTTCTCGCGGCCGCCGTACTGGTTGGGCAACCACTCGCCTTCTTTGCGCGAGTAGTCGCGGTAAAGCATCGAGGCCACCGCATCGACGCGCAGGCCGTCGATGCCCTGGCGCTCGATCCAGTACAGCGCCGAGCCGACCAGGAAGTTGCGCACTTCGTGGCGGCCGAAGTTGTAGATGAGGGTGTTCCAGTCCTTGTGGAAACCTTCGCGCGGATCCTGGTATTCGTACAGCGCGGTGCCGTCGAACTGCGCCAGGCCGAAGGCGTCGCTCGGGAAATGCGCCGGCACCCAATCGAGGATCACGCCGATGCCGTGGGCGCGGCAGGCGGCAACGAAACGGGCGAAGCCTTCGGGCGGGCCGAAGCGGGCGGTCGGCGCGTACAGGCCCAGGGTCTGGTAGCCCCAGGAACCATCGAACGGGTGCTCGGTGACGGGCAGCAGCTCGATGTGGGTGAAGCCGAGGTCGGCGGCGTAAGCGGGCAAGGCCGCGGCCAGATCGTCCCAACTGTGCCAACTGGCGTCGGGGTGGCGGCGCCACGAGCCGAGGTGGACTTCGTAGATCGACACTGCGGCGTCGCGGCCGTTGGCCTTGGCGCGATCGGCGGGCAGCGCTTGCTGCGGCGGCAATGTGGCGACGACGCTGGCAGTCTCAGGCCGCATTTGAGCGGCGCGGGCATAGGGGTCGGCCTTCAACGGCAACAACTCGCCGTGCGGGCCAACCAGCTCGAACTTGTAGCGGTCGCCCACCGCCACATGCGGGATGAAGATTTCCCACACGCCACCGCCGCCGCGCGAACGCATCATGTGGCGGCGGCCGTCCCAGGCGTTGAACTCGCCGACGACGCTGACGCGGCGCGCGTTCGGTGCCCACAGCGCAAATCGCACGCCATCGACCTCGCCGACGCGCTGCGGGTGCGCGCCGAGCATCGTGAACGGGCGCAGGTGCGTGCCTTCGCCGTAGTAGTGCAGGTCGGCGTCGCTGATCAGCGTGCCGAAGGCGTAGGCATCGGCATAACGGCCTTCGCTGCCATCGTCCCAACGGATGTTCAGGCGGTAGTCGAAGCGGTTCCTGCGCCGCGGCACATTGGCTTCCCACAGGCCGTCGGCATGGCGCTGCGCCAGCGCGACGACCTTGCGGCCCTTGCCGGCGGCGCCGCCGTTCTCGCTTTCGTGCAGCGCGACTTCAGTCGCCCGCGGCAGCAGGGCGCGGATCCACAGCGCGCCCTCAGTGTCGGCGTGCAGGCCGAGCGCGGCAAAGGGATCGCCATGGCGGGCTTCGATCAGCGCTCGGACATCGGCGTCGGACAGCATCGCGTTCTCCTTCTTGTCGCGGCTTCAGCGCTGCGTTGCGGGCAGCGACCAGACCTTGGCGATGTATTCGCGGATCGTGCGGTCCGACGAGAACGCGCCCATGCCGGCGACGTTGAGCAGCGCCGTGCGGGCCCAGCCGGCCGGGTCGCGGTACAGCGCATCGACGCGGGCCTGCGCCGCCAGGTAGTCGGCAAAGTCGGCCAGCAGCATGTAGGTGTCGCGGTGCAAGAGTGAGTCGACCAGGCCGCGGTAGCGGTCGGCCTCGCCGTGCGAGAAGGCGCCGCCGCCGATGGCGTCGAGCACCGCGCGCAGCGTCAGGTTCTGCTCGACATGCAGGCGCGGGTCGTAACCCAGCGACTTGATGCGCGCGACCGCGTCGGTGCGCAGGCCGAAGACGAACATGTGCTCGGGGCCGAAGGCCTCGGCCATCTCGATGTTGGCGCCGTCCCAGGTGCCGATGGTCAGCGCACCGTTGAGCGCGAACTTCATGTTGCCGGTGCCCGAGGCTTCGGTGCCGGCGGTGGAGATCTGCTCCGACAGGTCGGCCGCCGGGATGATGACTTCGGCCAGCGAGACGCTGTAGTTGGGCAGGAACACCAGCTTCAAGCACTCGCGCACCCGCGGGTCGCCATTGACCACCCGCGCCACGTCGTGGATCAGGTGCACGATCTCCTTGGCCATATGGTAGGCCGAGGCGGCCTTGCCGGCGAAGACCACCGTGCGCGGCACCCAGCCCTGACCACTCGGGCCTTGGGGATCGGCGACGATGGCCTGGTAGCGCGCCACCACATGCAGCACGTTGAGCAACTGGCGCTTGTACTCGTGGATGCGCTTGACCTGCACGTCGAACAGGCTGGCCGGGTCGATGGCGATGCCGAGCTCGCGGCCGACCAGGGCGGCCAGGCGCTCCTTGTTGTCGCGCTTGGTCTTCATGAACGCCAGGCCGAACTTCCTTTGTGCCGCCAGCGGCGCCAGCTTGGCCAGGCGGTCGAGGTCGGTGCGCCAGCCCGCGCCGATCTGGCCGTCGATCAGCGTGGCCAGCGCCGGGTTGGCCTGCGCCAGCCAGCGCCGCGGCGTGACGCCGTTGGTGACGTTGGTGAAGCGGCCGGGGTAGAGCTGGGCGAAGTCGGCAAAGATGGTCTGCACCATCAGCTCGGAGTGCAGCGCCGAGACACCGTTGACGCAGTTCGAGGCGACGATCGACAGCGCGGCCATGCGCACGCGGCGGTCGCCGTTCTCGTCGATCAGCGACAGGCGCATGGCCCTCGCTTCGTCGCCCGGGAACCGGGCCCGCACCTCGTCGAGGTGCTGGTGGTTGATCTCGTAGACGATCTCCAAGTGGCGCGGCAGCAGGCGCTCGAACATCCGCACCGGCCAGGTCTCCAAGGCCTCGGGCATCAGGGTGTGGTTGGTGTAAGAAACCGCCTGGCGGGTGATGCCCCAAGCCTGGGCCCAGGGCAGCGCATGCTCGTCGACCAGCAGGCGCATCAGCTCGAGCGGTGTCAGCGCCGGGTGGGTGTCGTTGAGGTGCACCGCATTGCGCAGGCCCAACTCGTGCAGCGAGCCGCGCTCGTGCAGGTGGCGGGCGATGATGTCCTGCAGCGACGCGCTGACCAGCAGGAACTCCTGCTTCAGCCGCAGTTCCTTGCCGGCGTCGGTGCTGTCGTCGGGGTACAGCACCCAGTTCAGCAGATCGGCGGCCAGGCGGTTGCGGCCGGCGGCCCAGTGCTCGCCGCGGCAGAAGGTGGCGAAGTCGATGCTGCCTTCGGCGCTGGCGCTCCACTGGCGCAATGTCGAAACCCTGCGCGTGGCATGGCCCGGCACGATGAAGTCGTAGGCCTGCGCCACCACGCGCTCGGCGGGGGCCCAGCGGCGGCCGTCGCCGTCGCTGCTGACGCGGCCGCCGAAGCCGACCAGGTAGCGCAGCTCGGGGCGCGGAATTTCCCACGGGTTGCCCAGGCGCAGCCAGTGGTCGGGCTCTTCGATCTGGCGGCCGTTCTGGATGGCCTGCGCGAACATGCCGTACTCGTAGCGCACGCCGTAGCCGAACGAGGGCAGGCCGAGGGTCGCGAACGAATCGAGAAAGCAGGCCGCCAGGCGCCCCAGGCCGCCGTTGCCGAGCGCGGCATCGGCCTCGTGCTCGAGCACATCGGCCAGCGGCTGCTTGGCGGCCTTCAGCGCGGCATGCAATTCGGCGTCGAGTTCGAGCGCCTGCAGCGCATTGCTCAGCGCGCGGCCCATCAGGAACTCCATCGACATGTAGTGCACGCGGCGGCCGTCCTTGGCCTGCCGGTCCTGGGCCTGCGTTTCGACCCAGCGGTCGGCCAGCTCCTCGCGGCAGGCGGCAGCGGCGGCGCGCAGCGCGGCGTGGGCGGTGGCGGGGCCGGCGTTGCGCGCCAGCGCGCGGCCGAAGGTGCTGCGGAAAGCCTCAGCGGGCGCGGCAGCGCCTGCCTTGTCGCGTTGGGAAGCCGTGGTGGTACTCATCGAATCTCGTTTCCAGAGTGGCGGGCATTGCAGCCGCGCAGAGCGTCGCTGCCCGCGCGGCACCGAGTATTCTGTATTTGATGACGCGGCTGCTTGCATCGGCGACCGCTGCATCACGGGCTGCGCACAGCCGCCGTCGCCCGTCGGGCATTGTTAGAGTCACCTCCCTGGGTGACGATATTTCGGGCAGACAGTGGGGGATATTGGAGCATGAGCATGGGCTTTCCAAGGCTGTTGGGCGATATCGGCGGCACGCATGCCCGCTGGGCGTGGCAGGCGCACAGCGGCGCGGCGCTCGAAGACGTGGCCGTCGTGGTCGACACCGACAGTGCGTCGCTCTACGCCTCGGCCGCGGCCTACCTGGAACGCGGCGGGCATTCGCGCCCACGGTGGGCCGGCATCGGCATTGCGACCGCCGTGACGGGCGACGAAGTTCGCATGACCAACCACCCCTGGTCGTTCTCGATCAATGAGCTCAAGTGCTCGCTGGGCCTCGAACGCTGCCTGGTGATCAATGACTTCACGGCCTTGGCCATGAGCCTGCCGGCGCTCGGCCCGACCGATCTCCGGCAGGTCGGTGGCGGTACGGCAGTGGCCGATTCAGCCATCGGCTTGCTGGGGCCGGGCACGGGCCTGGGCGTGTCGGGCCTGATGCCCAACGGCCCAGGCCACTGGTCACCCCTGAGCGGCGAAGGCGGCCATGTGACGCTGGCTGCCACTGACGACCGCGAGGCCGCCCTGCTGGCGTGGTTGCGTTCGCAGCACGGCCATGTCTCGGCCGAACGCGTGCTGTCCGGCAATGGCTTGATCAACCTCTACCAGGCGATCTGCGCACTCGATGGTGTGGCGCCCCACGCCGAGAAGCCGGCCGACGTGACCGCCGCCGCGAAGGACGGCTCCGATGCGCAGTGCGTTGCCGCCGTCAGACAATTCACAGCCTTCCTCGGCAACGTCGCTGGCAATCTGGCGCTGACGCTCGGCGCGCGCGGCGGTGTCTATCTGGGTGGCGGCGTCGTGCCGCGCCTGGGCAGCGCCTTCGATGCGATCCTGTTCCGCCAGCATTTCGAGGCCAAGGGCCGTTTTGGCGGCTACCTCGAGCCGATTCCGAGCTGGGTCATCGTCGCGCCCGCGCCCGCACTGCTGGGCGCCGCGCGGGCACTCGACCTGATGCCCGCCTGAATGAGCGCATCGATGCGCCGCGAAGGCTGACCGATTTAGTGCCGCTCGACGCAGTGGCGATCCGCCCCGTGGAGCAAGCCGAGTACTGAGCCGCTGGCCGACGTTGGCCCGAGGTCTATCCCACGCGCCGCTTGACCCATTGCCAGGCGACGAACCCGATCGCCAGAAACGCCGCCGAAGCCAGCGCCAGTGCCAGCGTCGAATGCATCACCAGCGGCGCGATCACGCCGGCCACCAGGCCGTTGGCGACGCTGCCAACGACGGCCTGGAGAGACGACGCCATGCCACGCCGCTCGGGCACCAGGTCGAGCACGGCCAGGGTGACCACCGGCACCATCAAGGCCCAGCCGAACGAGAACAGCGCCACCGGCGGCAGGGCCCAGGCCCAGTGCGGCTCGAGGGTGGCGTTCAGCGCCACGTTCAGCACGCTGGCCGCGACCATGATCTCGAAGCCGCGGCGGATCTGCTTGCGCGGCGTGATGGTGCCGGCGCGCCGGCCCGACAGCCAGGCGCCGGCCATGATGCCGCCGATCGACAGGCAGAAGAACCAGTAGAACTCCGTCGGCGCGAGCCGGAGGTGCCCGCCGAGCCAGGCCGGCGCCGACAGCACATACAGGAACATGCCGTTGAACGGGATGCCGCTGGCCAGCGCCAGCAACATGAACCGGGCGCTGCCGGCCATCTCGCCGTAACCGCGCATCAGGTTGCGCACGTTGAAGGGCTGGCGCTGGCTCAGGTGCAGCGTCTCGGGCAGCAGCTTGTAGTTGGCCGCCCACAGCAGCGCGCCGACGGCCGTCAGGAACCAGAAGATCGAATGCCAGCCGACGTGCACGAACAGGAAGCCGCCGACCATCGGCGCGACCGCCGGCGCGACGCCGAAGTAGATCGTCACCTGCGACATCACGCGCTGCGCGTCGGCGGGCGGGAACATGTCGCGGATCACGGCGCGCGAAATCACGATGCCGGCGCCCGCCGACATGCCCTGCACAACGCGGAAGAACACCAGCGCGCCGATGTGCTCAGACAGCGCGCAGCC
>JANOKY010000381.1:0-2036 GCA_031419635.1 Burkholderiales bacterium
GAGCGGGCTCTTGCCGAGGTTTCGGTATTGCATGGGGCTTCCTTCCTGGGTTCAGGCGGTGGCGAACAAACGGGCACTCACCAGTGCCGGGTCGCTGATGGTGCGCACGGCATCGAAGGCAAGCTGCGCCTCGGGGTGGCGTCGGCGCAGCAGGTTGAGCCACTGTTTCAAACGGCCGGCGCAATGCTTGGGTTGCACGAAAAGCGCGATGTGCTGCCAGTACTGTGCCACCAGTGGCAACAACGCGGCCCAGGCCAGCGCCGGCTCGTGCGGCTGGCGGATGGCCAGCGCCAGGCCGGGGTCGGCGACCATGCCGCGGCCGAGCATCAAGGCGTCGCAGCCCGAGGCTTCGATGCAGCGGAGGGCATCGTCGGCGGTCCAGATCTCGCCGTTGGCCACCACCGGGATGCGCACGGCCTGGCGAATCTGCGCGATGCAGTCCCAGTAGGCCGGTGGGCGGTAGCCATGAAGCTTGGTGCGCGCGTGCACCACCAGTTCGCTCGCGCCCGCGTCGGCGATGGCGCGGGCGTTGTCGAGCATCAGCGATTCGTCGCGGTGGCCCAGGCGCATCTTGGCCGACACCGGCAACGCCACCGGCACCGCACGCCGCACCGCGGCCACGATGGCACCCACCAGTTCGGGCTCGTCGAGCAACACCGCGCCGCCGCGGTGGCGGTTCACGGTGGGCGCCGGGCAGCCGAAATTCAGGTCCACACCCTCGGCGCCCAGCGCCGCCAACGCTGCCGCGTTATCGGCCAGGCAGGCCGCGTCCGAGCCGAGCAGTTGCGCCCGCACCGGCGTGCCCGCCGCCGTGCGGCTGCCGTGGGCCAGCTCGGGCATCAGGCGCAGGAACACGCGGGCCGGCAGCAACTGGTCGGTGACGCGGATGAACTCCGAGACGCAGCGATCGACCCCGCCCGCGCGCGTGAGCACATCGCGCAGGCTGTGGTCGAGCAGGCCTTCCATGGGGGCGAGCAACAACTTCATGGCGGGAGTGTAGGCAACCCTGACATCACCCAATACGGCATCACTTGATGCTACATTCGATGCACATCGGCGGAGACCTCACATGCGCACCACCATCAATATCGACGAAGACCTGTTGGCCAAGGCCACCAAGCTGGGGGGCCAGCTCGACCGCACCGCGCTGGTTCACGAAGGCCTCAAAGCCTTCATCGAACGCGAGAGCGCCCGGCGACTGGCCAGGCTGGGTGGCACTCAAACCGAGCTGACGGCGGCACCGCGGCGGCGCCAGGCTGCCGTGCGTTGATCCTCGTCGACACCTCGGTCTGGGTTGACCACCTGCGCAGCGGCAACGCGCAGCTTGCCGAACTGCTCGAACGCGGCGCCGTGCTCGGCCACCCCTTCGTCGTCGGCGAAATCGCCTGCGGCAGCCTGACCGATCGCGGCGCCATCCTGGCCTTGCTGCAGCACCTGCCGATGGCGGCCGTGGCCGAGCCCGAGGAGGTGCTTGTCTTCCTCACTCGCCACAAGCTGCACGGCAAGGGCATCGGCTATGTCGACACGCATCTGCTGGCGTCTACGGCACTCACGGGCGGCGCCAAGTTGTGGACGCGCGATCGCCGGCTGCATGCGTTGGCCCGTGAACTCGGACTTGCGCATGGCGGCGTCACGCCGCCATGAATAGCGCGCGCTACACCACCGCCGCCGACAAGAAGCGCATCGTCCCCGCCCCCGCATCCATTTCCACCGGCAGCCCGATCGGCAGCGTGAACTTCTTCTTGATGTGGCCGAACTGGGCGCCGCGGTAGACCGGGATACCCAGGCCTTTGAAGTAGTCGTCGAAGACTTCATCGAGCGTAAGCGTGCCGAAGCCGTCGCCAGGTTCGCAGTTGGTGAAGGCACCGAGGACGACGCCAGCGAGCCCGTCGAACACCCCCGCGTTCTTCAGCGTCGAGAGCATGCGGTCGACGCGGTAGATGTATTCGTTGATGTCTTCGAGCAGCAGGATCGCGCCCTTGAACGAGGGCCAGTACGGTGAGCCGGCCATCGACATCAAAACCGTGAGATTGCCG
>JANOKY010000382.1:0-7872 GCA_031419635.1 Burkholderiales bacterium
TTGCGCGCGCTGTCGCTGTCGATCTTCGACCGCAGCTTCGCCGTCACCTACTACCTGCAAGCCGTGGCCATCGCGATCGGCCTGGCCGGCATCGCCGCCAGCTTCTCGGCCCAGGTGCTGGCGCGGCGGCGCGAGTTCGGCCTGCTGGTGCACCTGGGCCTGACAAGGGCGCAGATCGTCGGCGTCGTCGCCGGTGAAGGCGCGGCGTGGACGGCGGCCGGCGCGCTGGCGGGGATGGTGCTCGGCTTGGCCGTCGCTGTCGTACTCGTGCATGTCGTCAACCCGCAGAGCTTTCACTGGACGATGGAGTTGCTGCTGCCCTGGGGCCGGCTGGCGACACTCGCGGCTGCCGTCCTGCTCGCGGGCAGCGTCACCGCCGCGATCAGTGCCCGCGCGGCGGCGTCGCAGGACGCCGTGGCGGCCGTGAAGGAAGACTGGTGATCGCGCGGCGCGCGTTGCTGGCGTGGGCCGGGTTGGCCGGCATCGACGCGCAGGCAGCCGCGCACGTGGCAACAGCGGTGGCGCCGCGCGCGCTGGTGTTCCCGCGCGACCATGGCGCCCACCTCGACGCGCAGATCGAGTGGTGGTACGCCACCGGCTGGCTGCAAGCCGTCGATGCGCCGAACGATCAACCGGCGTTCGGTTTTCAGTTGACCTTCTTCCGCTCGCGCACCGGGTTGGCCGCGAAGGTGGCGAGCCGCTTTGCCGCGCGCCAGTTGCTGTTCGCGCATGCGGCGTTGACCGACCTGGCCGGCCGGCGCCTGCGGCATGCCGAGCGCATCGCGCGCTGGAACGGCGAAGAGGCATCGCCGCGCGCCGCGGCCTCGCTCGCCGACACCCGCGTGCAGATTGGCGACTGGCGCTTCGAGCGCGACGCCAACGGCTACCGCGCTGCCTTGAGCGACGAAGCGGCCGGCTTTGCCTACCGACTGACCCTTGACACCACCCAGCCGCTGCTGCTGCAAGGCGACGCGGGCACCAGCCGCAAAGGGCCTGAGCTCGCGCAAGCCAGCCACTACTACAGCCAGCCGCAACTGGCGGTGAGCGGTGAGTTGAAGCACGGCGGCGGCAAGGCCAGCGCAGTGCGCGGCAGGGCCTGGCTCGACCATGAATGGAGCGACTCGCTGCTGCCCGCAGGCGCCGTGGGTTGGGACTGGATCGGCATCAACCTCGCCGACGGCAGCGCCCTGACCGCCTTTCGCTTGCGCCGCGCCGATGGCAGCGCAGTGTGGGCCGGCGGCAGCCAGCGACCGCAGGGCGGCAGCGTGCGCGCCTTCAATGCCGATGAAGTCCGCTTCGAGCCGCTGACGTTCTGGACCAGCGCCGCCACCCGCGCCCGCTACCCGGTGCGCTGGCGCGTCAGCACACCCGCGGGCGCGTTCGAGGTCCGCGCCCTGCTTGAGGCGCAAGAACTCGACAGCCGCGCCAGCACCGGCACCGTGTACTGGGAAGGCCTGGCCGAACTGCTCGACGGCAGTGGCGTGCGCCTGGGCCTGGGCTACCTCGAGATGACTGGCTACGCCGCACCGCTGCGGCTGTAGCCGGCTTGGCCTGCGTCAAGGCGGCGGCTGCGCCGCTTTGCCACACTGGTGGCCATTCATCTGCTGCCAGCCGAGCCATGACCAACCCCGCACCGCCGCTGTTCATCGACAGCATCGAAGCCGCCGTCGACCACCTGCTCGACCGCATCCCCGGCAAGATCGTGCTCGGCATCCCGCTGGCCGTGGGCAAGCCCAACCCCTTCGTCAACGCGCTGTACCGGCGCGTCAAAGGCAACCCGGCGCGGCAGTTGCGCATCGTCACCGCGCTGTCGCTCGAGAGGCCCGTGGGAAAGAGCGATCTCGAGCGGCATTTCCTGGCGCCGCTGGTCGAGCGCGTCTTCGGCGACTACCCCGACCTGGCGTATGTGAAAGACTTGCGCGCCGGCAGCCTGCCGGCCAACGTCGAGGTCTGCGAGTTCTTCATGAAGACCGGCGACTACCTCGACAACGCCAGCGCGCAGCAGCACTACATTTCCACCAACTACACCTTCGTTGCCCGCGACATGGCGGTGCAGGGCATGAACGTCATCGCGCAGGCGGTGGCGGCGCGCGGCGAAGGCGATACGCTGCGGTTGTCGCTGTCGAGCAACCCCGACGTGGTGCTCGAGATCGTCGAGAAACTGCGCGCCGCCGGCAAGCCGCTGCTGACGGTGGGCGTGATCAACCGACAGATGCCGTTCATGCCCAACGGCGCCGAGGTCGGGCCGGAGTTCTTCGACCTGGTGGTCACCGACCCCGCGGCCACGCACGCGGTGTTCGCACCACCGAACAACAAGGTCAGCGCCGCCGACTACGCCATCGGCCTGCACGCCGCCAGCCTGGTCGAAGATGGCGGCACCTTGCAGATCGGCATCGGCTCGCTCGGCGACGCCATTGCACAGGCGCTGATCGTTCGCGACCGCCATGGCGACGAATTCGCGCGCCTCGTCAGCGCGCTGACGCCCGACGGGCTCGACGGGCGCGAGCTGGGCCGTTTCGACCAGGGCCTGTACGGCTGCTCGGAGATGTTCGTCAACGGCTTCCTGAAATTGATCGAGGCCGGCATCGTGCGCCGCGAAGTCTTCGGCGACGCGGTGCTGCAGCAACTGATCAATGACGAACGGGTGCCCGCCGCCGCGGTCACGCCAGACACGCTGCGCGCCCTGCTCGACGCCGGCCGCGTGCACTCGCCGCTCGGCGCAGCGGACCTGGCCTTCCTGAAGCACTACGGCGTGCTGCGCGCCGACGTGCGCATCGAAGGCGATGAGCTGGTGCTCGGCGACACCCGCGTGGCCAACGAGCTGCGCGGCAGCGACAACGTCGACCGCATCGCCGAGCACCTGCTCGGCACCCGGCTGACGCACGGCATCTTCATGACCGGCGGCTTCTTCCTCGGCCCGCGCGATTTCTACGAGCGCCTGCGCACGATGCCGGCGCAGGAACTGGCCAAGATCGACATGACACGGATCGATTTCATCAACCAGCTCTACGGCGGCGGCGACTTGAAACGCGCGCAGCGGCGCAAGGCGCGCTTCATGAACTCGACGATGATCGTGACCCTGCTCGGCGCAGCCTGCAGCGACGCGCTGGAATCGGGCCAGGTGGTCAGCGGCGTCGGCGGCCAGTACAACTTCGTCGCCATGTCGCACGCCCTGCCCGACGCGCGGCTGCTGATGATGCTGCGCGCCACCCACGACAATCAGGACGGTCTGAAGAGCAGCATCGTCTGGAGCTACGGCCACATCACGATCCCGCGGCATCTGCGCGACGTCGTGATCACGGAATACGGCGTGGCCGACCTGCGCGGCCAGAGCGACGGCGAAGTCATCGAGCGGCTGGTCGCCATCGCCGACTCACGCTTCCAGGAAGAACTGGTCAAACAGGCCAAGGCGCACGGCAAGCTGGCGCCCGGCTACCAGATCCCCGAGCGCTACCGCCACAACCTGCCGCAGGTGCTGGACGACAAGCTGCATCCCTGGGCCGAGGCCGGCCTGCTGCCCGACTTCCCGTTCGGCACCGATTTCACCGACGACGAGTTGCACATCGTGCGCGCGATGCAGAAGATGAAACACGCCAGCCACCACCCGGTCGAGCTGGTGACGATGGCACTGCAAAGCCTGTGGCAGGGACGGCCCGCGCCGCGCGCCTACCTCGAGCGGCTCGGCCTGGCCGAAGCGCACAGCTTCAAGGACTTGTTCGTGCGCCGGCTGTTCGCCGGCAACCTGTGAAGGCTCAGCGCGACACGGCCGGCGAAGCCTGGCCGCGGTGCCGCGCCGGTGGCGGCACGGTGCGCACGCAATTGCGTCCGGCGTCCTTGGCAGCGTAGAGGGCCTGGTCGGCGTCCTGGATCAGCGCGGCCAGCGAATCGTGCGAGGCATCGAGCGCGGCCACACCCACGCTGACGGTGGCGCGAATGGCCTGGCCCTTCCACTCGAAGCTGAGTTGGGCCACGCGCTCGCGGATGCGCTCGGCCGCATCGAGCGCCCCCAGCGGATCGGCGTGCGGCAGGAAGACGATGAATTCTTCGCCGCCGAAGCGGCCGAGCATGTCGGGCTGGCGCAGCGTGTCGCCGGCGGCGCGGGCGATCTCACGCAGCATCAGGTCGCCGGCCAGGTGGCCATGCAGATCGTTGACGCGCTTGAACAGGTCGACGTCGATCATCAGCAGTGCGGCGGCCATGTCGTAGCGGCGGCAACGCGACCATTCGCGGTCGGCCCGCACCAGGAAGTGGCGGCGGTTGTGCACGCCGGTGAGCTCGTCGCGGGTGGCCAGCACGTCGAGCTGGGCGCGCTTGTGTTCGAGGTCGGCGAGCAGGCGCAGCAGCGGCCAGGCCACCAGCGGCGTCACGCTGACAGCGCAGAGCAGCGCCGCAGCCAGCAGCGGCAGCAGCACCGCGTCGCCCGCCAGCAGCCACACCAGCACCGCAGAGCCGAGCGCCACGGCACTCGCCGCCAGCGTCAAGGCCAGCGTGGCGCGCAACGGGCCCTGCGCCAGCGCCAGACGCTGCACACGCAGGCGACGGGCAGAACGCAGCGGATGGTCAGGCAGTTCGGGCATGTCGAGCAGTCGAGAGGCAAGGCAATGAGGCGCTATTCGACCACAGCGGCGGTGTCAGCGTGGTGTCGGCGAGCACCGCCACGCCGCGCAAACGCGGGGGGCGTGAATTGCGCATGCGCGGGCAGCCCGGGTGCGCAATTCGCCCAGGCCGGTCGGTTGGCCGAGTTCCTGCCATGGTGACCACGCCGTTGCAGCCCCTGCGCCAGACGCCGCCTGTGCGGTGTGCCCGCATAGACTGCGTGCATGGTCAAGGAATCCTCATTGCGCGCCAGCGCGCCCACACCGAAGTCGTTGTCGGGCCTGCTGCCCTTTCTGCGGCCGTACCGCACGCGCATCGCGCTGGCGCTGCTGTTCCTGGTGCTCTCGGCCGCCAGCACCCTGGTGCTGCCGGTGGCGCTGAAATCGCTGATCGACAGCGGCCTGGTCGCGGCCGAGCCGGGTGAGCGGGTGATGGCGCTGCGCGGGCATTTCGCGGCGCTGTTCGCCGTTGGTGCGGCGCTCGGGTTGTTTTTGGCGGCGCGCTTTTACATGGTCAGTTGGCTCGGCGAGCGCGTCACCGCCGACCTGCGCAACGCCGTCTATGCCCATGTCATCGAGCAAAGCCCCGAGTTCTTCGAGACCACGCAGACCGGCGAGGTGCTGTCGCGACTGACCACTGACACCACGCTGGTGCAAACCGTGGTCGGCTCGAGCCTGTCGATGGGCCTGCGCAACACCGTGATGGGCATTGGCGCACTGGGCATGCTGGTCATCACCAACCCCTATGTGATGACGCAGGTGCTGGGCATCCTGGTGCTGGTGGTGCTGCCCAGCGCCTACTTCGGCCGCCGCGTGAGGAAGCTGTCGCGCGCCAGCCAGGACCGGGTGGCCGATTCGAGCGCGATCGCCGCCGAGGTGCTCAACGCCATCCCGGTGGTGCAGAGCTACACCCAAGAGGGCCGCGAAGCGGCGCGCTTTGCGCTGGCCACCGAGAACGCCTTCGACACCGCGCGCAAACGCACCCGCGTGCGCGCGATGCTGGTGGCTTTCATCATCACCGCCACCTTCGGCGCGCTGCTGTGGGGCCTGTACCAGGGCACGCAGGCGGTGCTGGCCGGCAAGATCAGCCCGGGGCATCTGGGCCAGACCGTCGTCTATGTGCTGATCCTGGTGTCGAGCGTGGCGGTGCTGTCGGAGGTCTACGGCGACTTGTTGCGCGCGGCCGGCGCCACCGAGCGGCTGATGGAGTTGCTGGCCACGCGCTCACCCGTGGTCGAGCCCGCCACGCCGCGTTCGTTGCCTGCCGTTCACGGTGGCTCGTCGGTGCAACTTGCCAATGTCAGCTTCAATTACCCCTCGCGCCCACTCCAGCCCGCCCTGCGCGAGGTCTCGCTCGACGTGCGACCCGGCGAGACCGTCGCCCTGGTGGGGCCCAGCGGCGCGGGAAAGAGCACCGTGCTGCAACTGCTGCTGCGCTTCTACGACGCGCAGACTGGCAGCGTGGCGATCGACGGCGTGCCGGTGCAGGCGCTGGCGCTGGCCACGCTGCGCCAACGCGTGGGCATCGTGCCCCAGGACAGCGTGGTGTTCTCGACCAGCGCACTGGAAAACATCCGCTACGGCCGCCCCGACGCCAGCGATGACGAGGTGATTGCCGCGGCCAAGGCGGCCTTCGCCCACGACTTCATCAGCGCCCTGCCCGAGGGCTACGCCACCTACCTCGGCGAGCGCGGCGTGCGCCTGTCGGGCGGCCAGCGCCAGCGCATCGCCATCGCGCGGGCGATGCTGAAGAACCCGCCGCTGCTGCTGCTCGACGAAGCCACCAGCGCGCTGGACGCCGAGAGCGAGCGGATGGTCCAGGCCGCGCTCGAATCGGCGATGCAGGGGCGCACCACCCTGGTCATCGCCCACCGCCTGGCCACGGTGCAGCGCGCCGACCGCATCGTGGTGCTCGACCACGGCCAGATCATCGACACCGGCACGCACAACGAGCTGGTGGCGCGCGGCGGCTTGTACGCGCGGCTGGCGGCGATGCAGTTCGATCTGGAGCCGGCCAACGGCGTGGCGAGTGCATAATCCATGCGCATGATCGATGGGGGCCACTGATGCTGAAATTCGACGACGGCGCCAAGCGTGCCACCAACCTGAGCCTGAACGCCAAGGTGCTCGACGCCGCGCGCGAACTCGGCATGAACGTCTCCCAAACCGTCGATGCGCTGCTCGCGGCCGAAGTCCGCAAGCGCTACTGGGAACGCTGGAACGAAGAGAACAAGGTGGCCATCGCGGCCTACAGCGAGCGCATCGAGCGCGAAGGCTTGCCGCTGGCGAAGTACCGCACCTTCATGAAGACACGCTGAGCGGGCCGTCGCCGTGGCCCGCTTCGACGTCTACGCCAACCCGCAAGCGGCCGAGCGCAAGCACACGCCCTACCTGCTCGACGTGCAGAACGACTACATCAACGCCCTGCCCACGCGCATCGTCGTGCCGCTGCGGCGCGAATCGGTGTTCGGCCCGCGCGCGCGCAACCTGAACCCGGCCTTCATCATCGGCACCGACAACGTCGTGCTCGACACCGCCGCCATGGGCGCCGTGCCAGTGGCCGAGTTGCGCAAGACGGTGGCCAACCTGCGCGAAACCCGCGCCGTGATCCAGGAAGCCCTCGACACCCTGTTCGGAGCCTATTGACTTGACGATTCAACGACCGATCCGCTCACAGTACGAAGACTTCATGCGCCATGTGTTCGAGCAGGGCGTCGATAAGGCCGATCGCACCGGCACCGGCACGCGCAGCGTGTTCGGCCAGCAGTTGCGTTTCGACTTGAACGAAGGCTTTCCGCTGGTGACGACCAAGAAAGTGCACCTGAAGTCGATCATCCTCGAGCTGCTGTGGTTCCTGCGCGGCGACAGCAACGCCCGCTGGCTGCAGGAGCGCGGCGTGACGATCTGGAACGAATGGGCGAAACCGAACGGCGACCTCGGCCCGGTCTACGGCGTGCAATGGCGCTCCTGGCCGACGCCCAGTGGCCCCGTCGACCAGATCGCCGAAGTCGTCAAGCAGTTGAAAACCAACCCCGACTCGCGCCGCATCATCGTCAGCGCCTGGAACGTGGCCGAGCTGCCCAAGATGGCGCTGATGCCCTGCCATGCCTTCTTCCAGTTTTACGTCGCGCCCGGTGACTCGCCCTCGGGCCGGGCCAAGCTGAGCTGCCAGCTCTACCAGCGCAGCGCCGACATCTTCCTGGGCGTGCCCTTCAACATCGCCAGCTACGCCCTCTTGACGCACATGCTGGCGCAGCAATGCGACATGGACGCCGGC
>JANOKY010000383.1:0-11849 GCA_031419635.1 Burkholderiales bacterium
GCCACGGTGCTCAGTGGCGCCGAGTCGCCGATCAAGGCCGGTAACACGCTGCCGATCCGCAACATCCCGGTTGGCTCGATCGTCCATGCCGTCGAGATGATGCCGGGCAAGGGCGCGCAGATCGCCCGTTCGGCGGGTACCTCGGTGACGCTGATGGCGCGCGAAGGCACCTACGCTCAGCTTCGCCTGCGTTCGGGTGAAGTGCGCAAGATCCACATCGACTGCCGGGCCACGATCGGCGAGGTCAGCAACGAAGAGCACAGCCTGCGCCAGTACGGCAAGGCCGGCGCCAAGCGTTGGAAGGGCATCCGCCCGACGGTGCGCGGCGTGGCCATGAACCCGGTCGATCACCCGCACGGCGGCGGCGAAGGCCGCACGGGAGAGGGCCAAGTGCCGGTGTCGCCTTGGAACACGATGACCAAGGGCTACCGCACCCGCAGCAACAAGCGCACGCAGACGATGATCGTCTCGCGTCGCAAGAAATAAGGGGCCGCCATGACACGTTCGCTCAAGAAGGGTCCGTTCGTCGACAACCACTTACTGGTCAAGGTCGAGAAGGCCTCCGCCACCAAGGACAAGAAGCCGATCAAGACTTGGTCGCGCCGCAGCACGATCCTGCCCGAGTTCATCGGCTTGACGATCGCCGTGCACAACGGCAAGCAGCATGTACCGGTGTATGTGAGCGACCAGATGGTCGGCCACAAGCTCGGCGAATTCGCGCTGACCCGCACCTTCAAGGGCCACCCGGCCGACAAGAAGGCTGCGAAGAAGTAAAGGATGGCCACGACCATGGAAACCCAAGCAATCGTTCGCGGTGTGCGCCTGTCGACCGACAAGGGTCGGCTGGTGGCCGACCTGATCCGCGGCAAAAAAGTCGACCAGGCCCTGAACATCCTGAGCTTCACGCAGAAGAAGGCCGCCGGCATCATCAAGAAGGCGCTCGAGAGCGCGATCGCGAATGCCGAACACAACGACGGTGCCGACATCGACGAGTTGAAGGTCAAGACCATCTACGTTGAGCAAGGTACCACGCTGAAGCGTTTTTCCGCACGCGCCAAGGGCCGCGGCAACCGCATCAGCAAGGGCACTTGCCACATCTACGTGACCGTCGGGAACTGAGGAAGAACACATGGGACAAAAGATCCACCCGATCGGCTTCCGACTGCCCGTCACACGTGCCTGGTCGTCGCGCTGGTTCGCCACCAAGGCCAACTTCAGCCAGATGCTGGCCGAAGACCTGCAGGTACGCGACTACCTCAAGACCAAGCTCAAGAATGCGGCCGTCTCGCGGATCCTGATCGAACGCCCGGCCAAGAACGCGCGCATCACCATTTACTCGGCGCGTCCGGGCGTGGTGATCGGCAAGAAGGGCGAGGACATCGAGAACCTCAAGGCCGAGCTGACCAAGCGCCTGGGCGTGCCGGTAGCAGTGAACATCGAAGAAGTGCGCAAGCCAGAAATTGATGCCCAACTGATCGCCGACAGCATCACCCAGCAGCTCGAGAAGCGGATCATGTTCCGCCGTGCCATGAAGCGCGCGATGCAGAACGCCATGCGCCTGGGCGCGCAGGGCATCAAGCTGATGTCGTCGGGCCGCTTGAACGGCATCGAAATTGCGCGCTGCGAGTGGTACCGCGAAGGCCGCGTGCCGCTTCACACTTTGAAGGCCGACATCGATTACGGCTTCTCGGAAGCCAAGACCACCTACGGCGTCATTGGCGTCAAGTGCTGGGTCTATCGCGGTGACCGTCTGGGCCACGGCGAAATGCCCGCCGCCAAGCCTGAAGGTGGTGATGACGATCGCCGTTCACGCCGCGGCCCGCGTCCCGGCGGCCCGGGCGGTCCCGGTGGTTTCCCCGGTGGTCCGGGCGGCGCGCCGCGCGGCCGCACCGATCGCACCCCGCGCCCGAGCGCGGCGCCGATCGAAGGCGGCAACAAGCCGGCCGAGGCTGGCGTTGCCGGTGGCACCGACGCGCCCAAGCCGGCGGTCAAGCGCGTCCGCAAGGTGGTGACTCCGGTCGCCGGCGGCGACGCCAAAGGAGAATAAACATGCTGCAACCCTCACGCCGCAAATACCGCAAAGAGCAGAAGGGCCGCAACACGGGCATCGCCACGCGCGGTGCCGCTGTGTCGTTTGGCGACTTCGGCTTGAAGGCCACCGAACGTGGCCGCCTCACGGCGCGCCAGATCGAAGCCGCCCGCCGGGCCATTTCGCGCCACATCAAGCGCGGTGGCCGCATCTTCATCCGCATCTTCCCCGACAAGCCGATCTCGCAAAAGCCGGCCGAAGTGCGCATGGGCATCGGCAAAGGCAATCCCGAGTACTACGTGGCTGAAATCCAGCCCGGCAAGGTGCTCTACGAACTCAACGGCGTGCCCGAAGCACTGGCCAGAGAGGCGTTCACGCTGGCCGCTGCCAAGCTGCCGCTGTCGTGCACCTTCGTCGCCCGCCAGGTCGGCACCTGAGCCGCAAGGAACAAGCCATGAAAGCATCTGAACTGCGCGCCAAGGACATGCCGGCGCTCGAGAAGGAAGTTTCCGACCTGCTCAAGGCCCACTTCGG
The DNA here is from genome assembly GCA_031419635.1 of Burkholderiales bacterium. GTDB lineage: Bacteria > Pseudomonadota > Gammaproteobacteria > Burkholderiales > Burkholderiaceae_C > CADEEN01. The sequence goes on from JANOKY010000383.1 coordinate 2,564, forward strand.
CCTGCGCATGCAGAAGGCGACGCAACAACTCTCCAACCATTCGCAACTGGGCAAGACCCGGCGCGACATCGCCCGCGCCAAGACGGTGCTGGCCGAGAAGACCAAGGGAGCCGCGAAATGAACACCGCTGCTGAAACGCAAGCCACCGAAGCGCCGGCCAAGGCCGCCAAGGTCACCCGCACCTTCGTCGGCAAGGTCGTCAGCGACAAGCGCGCCAAGACCATCGCCGTGCTGGTCGAGCGCCGTGTCAAGCACGAGCTCTACGGCAAGATCATCGGCAAGTCGAACAAGTACCACGCCCACGACGAAAAGGGCGAGTACAAGATGGGCGACGTGGTCGAGATCACCGAGAGCCGGCCGATTTCCAAGACCAAGTCATGGGTCGTGACCCGCCTGGTCGAAAAGGCCAAGAACGTCTGAGGTTGTTCGACACGCTGTCGGCAATGCGGCCGGAACGCTGGGACACTGGCGGCCGGCCGTTTTTCATACCCCCAAGGAGACGCAACATGATCCAAGTAGGCGACAAACTCCCCGCTGGCAAATTGCAGGAATTCATCGAAGTCGAGGGCGATGGCTGCTCACTCGGCCCGAACACGTTCGACGTGGCCCAGCTCACCGCCGGCAAGAAGATCGCCGTCTTTGCGCTGCCGGGCGCCTACACGCCGACCTGCTCGGCCAAGCATGTGCCGGGCTACGTCGAGAAGGCCGCGGCACTCAAGGCCGCTGGCGTCGACGAAATCTGGTGCGTGTCGGTCAACGACGCCTTCGTGATGGGTGCCTGGGGCCGCGACCAGCACACCGGCGGCAAGGTGCGCATGATGGCGGACGGCAGCGCCGATTTCGCCAAGGCCACCGGCCTGACGCTGGACCTGAGCGCGCGCGGCATGGGCTTGCGCAGCAACCGCTACTCGATGTTGGTGGTCGACGGCGTCGTCAAGAGCCTCAACGTCGAGGCGGCCGGCAAGTTCGAGGTCAGCGACGCCGACACCATGTTGCGCCAGGCCAAAGAGTTGTTCGCCTGAAGTATTTCGACGCTGTGCTTTGACGGCGCAGGCGCTTACCCGTTATCATCCTCGACTTCGCCGAAAACGGCGGTTGGCGTTTTTCGCCGGCCCCGGTTTCGGATCCAGCCCACACCACGGGCCCAAGACTGACTGCAATCCGATCCACCCCGATCGGCGCGCCGTTCAAGTTGGGACAAGACAATGATCCAAATGCAATCGCGGCTCGATGTCGCGGACAACACTGGCGCCAAGTCCGTCATGTGCATCAAGGTGCTCGGTGGCTCCAAGCGCCGTTATGCAGGCATTGGTGATGTCATCAAGGTCAGCATCAAGGAAGCCGCGCCGCGGGCCCGCGTCAAGAAGGGCGAGGTCTACAGCGCCGTGGTCGTGCGCACCGCCAAGGGCGTGCGCCGCGCCGACGGCTCGCTGATCAAGTTCGACGGCAACGCCGCCGTACTGCTCAACGCCAAGCTGGAGCCGATCGGCACCCGCATCTTCGGCCCGGTGACGCGCGAGCTGCGCACCGAGCGCTTCATGAAAATCGTTTCCCTGGCACCAGAGGTGCTTTGACATTTTGTCCTGAGGTGCTCAAACCATGAACAAGATTCGCAAAGGCGACCACGTCATCGTCTTGACCGGCCGCGACAAAGGCAAGCGCGGCACCGTGGCCCGCCGTGTCGATGACAGCCACCTCGTCGTCGAGGGTGTCAATGTCGTTAAGAAGCACGTCAAGCCCAACCCGATGAAGGGCACCACCGGCGGCGTGATCGACAAGACGATGCCGATCGACCAATCCAATATCGCGATCTTCAACGCCAAGACCGGCAAGGCCGATCGCGTTGGCATCAAGCTCCTGGCAGACGGCAAGAAAGTGCGCGTCTTCAAGTCCAGCGGCGACGAGATCAAGGCTTAAGAGGCAACGAACATGGCAAAGAAATCCACTGCCGCTGCTGCAACTGCCGTGCCGAAGGCGCGCCTGCAAACGGTCTACAACGAAAAGATCGTTCCCGACCTGGTGGCCAAGTTCGGCTACAAGTCGGTGATGCAGGTGCCGCGTCTGACCAAGATCACGCTGAACATGGGCGTCAGCGAAGCGGTGTCGGACAAGAAGGTGATGGACAGCGCCGTCGGCGACCTGACCAAGATCGCCGGCCAGAAGCCGGTGGTCACCAAGAGCAAGAAAGACATCGCCGGCTTCAAGATCCGCTCGGGCGTGCCGATCGGCGCGATGGTCACGCTGCGCGGCGTGCGCATGTACGAGTTCCTCGACCGCTTCGTCACCGTGGCCCTGCCGCGGGTGCGCGATTTCCGCGGCATCTCGGGGCGCTCGTTCGACGGCCGCGGCAACTACAACATCGGGGTCAAGGAACAGATCATTTTCCCCGAGATCGATTACGACAAGGTCGACGCACTGCGTGGGATGAACATCAGCATCACCACCAGCGCGAAGACCGATGACGAGTGCAAGGCCCTGCTGACGGCCTTCCGTTTCCCGTTCAAGAACTGAGGCATCCCATGGCCAAACAATCCCTGATCCAGCGTGAGCTCAAGCGCGAGCAGTTGGCTGCCAAGTACGCGAAGAAGTACACCGAACTCAAGGCGACTGCCAACGACGCCAAGAAGTCCGACGAAGTGCGCTACGCCGCCCGCCTCGCACTGCAACAACTGCCGCGCAACGCCTACCCGACGCGCCAGCGCAACCGCTGCGGCCTGACGGGTCGCCCGCGCGGCACCTTCCGCATGTTCGGTCTGGCCCGCAGCAAGATCCGCGACCTGGCCTTCAAGGGCGACATCCCCGGTGTCGTCAAGGCCAGTTGGTAATCGGACTCAGGAGATTCGCACATGAGCATGAGTGATCCGATCGCCGATATGCTGACGCGTATCCGCAATGCCCAGTCGGTCGAGAAGGCCGCGGTGACGATGCCGTCGTCGAAGCTGAAAGTGGCCATCGCCCAGGTCTTGAAGGACGAGGGCTACATCGACGGCTTCGCCATCAAGGGCGATGCCAAGGCTGAGCTCGAAATCGCGCTGAAGTACTACGCCGGCCGCCCGGTGATCGAGCGCATCGAGCGCGTCAGCCGCCCCGGCCTGCGCATCTACAAGGGCCGTCATTCGATTCCCCAGGTGCAGAACGGCCTGGGTGTGGCCATCGTCACCACGCCGCAGGGCGTGATGACCGATCGCAAGGCCCGTGCTTCCGGTATCGGCGGCGAAGTGCTTTGCTACGTGGCCTAAGGAGAGATTCGTTATGTCGCGCGTAGGAAAAATGCCGATCACTGTGCCGCAAGGCGTGGACGTGTCGGTGAGCGCTGAGCAGATCAGCGTCAAGGGCACCCAGGGCACGCTGACCCGCAAGGTCAATGCGCTGGTCATGGTGAAGAACGACGCTGGCACGGTGAGCTTCACCGCCGCCAACGACAGCACTGAGGCCGATGCCATGAGCGGCACGATGCGTGCGCTGGTGGCCAACATGGTCAGAGGCGTGGCCAAGGGCTTCGAGAAGAAGCTCAACCTGGTCGGCGTGGGCGTTCGCGCCCAGGCCCAGGGCACCAAGCTCAATCTGCAAGTGGGTTTCTCGCACCCGGTGGTGAAGGAAATGCCCGCCGGCATCAAGGTCGAGTGCCCGACGCAAACCGAAATCATCATCAAGGGCGCCGACCGCCAGGTTGTCGGCCAGATCGCCGCCGAAGTGCGCGCGATCCGCCCGCCCGAGCCCTACAAGGGCAAGGGCATCCGTTATTCGGACGAGCGCGTGGTGCTCAAAGAGACCAAGAAGAAGTAAGGAGCGGCCATCATGACGATCCCCAAGAAAGATCAACGCATCCGCCGCTCGCGCCAGACGCGCGCGCGCATCGCTACGCAGCGCGTCGCTCGCCTGACGGTGTTCCGCAGCAACCAGCACATCTACGCCAACGTCATCTCCGACGATGGCACCCAGGTGCTGGCGAGTGCCTCCACCGCCGAAAAAGATGTGCGCACCGAACTCGGTGCGACCGACAAATCGAGCAAGGGTGGCAACGTCTCGGCCGCTGCCATCGTGGGCAAGCGCATCGCCGAGAAGGCCAAGGCCGCCGGCATCGACAAGGTGGCTTTCGACCGTGCCGGCTTCGCTTACCACGGCCGCGTCAAGGCCCTGGCCGAAGCCGCGCGTGAAGCCGGCCTGCAGTTCTGACGCATTCGAGGAATCAAGCAATGGCTAAATTTCAACCCCGCGCTCAGACCGAAGGCAATGACGACGGCCTGAAGGAAAAGATGATCGCGGTGAACCGCGTCACCAAGGTGGTCAAGGGCGGCCGCACGCTGAGCTTCGCGGCCCTCACCGTCGTCGGCGACGGCGACGGCCGCGTCGGCATGGGCAAGGGCAAGGCCAAGGAAGTTCCGGTGGCGGTGCAAAAGGCGATGGAATCCGCCCGCCGCAACCTGAAGAAGATCCCGCTGAAGAACGGCACGATCTACCACAACGTGCGCGGCGAGCACGGCGCAGCCAAGGTGCTGATGGCTCCTGCGGCAGCAGGCACCGGCATCATCGCCGGCGGCCCGATGCGCGCAGTGTTCGAAGTCATGGGCGTGACCGACATCGTTGCCAAGAGCCTGGGCTCGTCCAACCCCTACAACATGGTGCGTGCCACGCTTGACGCGCTGAACCACTCCACCACGCCGGGCCAGGTGGCGGCCAAGCGCGGCAAGTCGGTCGAAGAAATCTTCAACTGAACCGGCGCGGGAGAACTCACATGTCCGACAAGAAAACCCTGACCGTCAAGCTCGTCAAGAGCGTGGCCGGCACCAAGCAATCGCACCGCGACACCGTGCGCGGCCTGGGCCTGCGCCGCATGAACAGCCAGCGCACGCTGGAAGACACACCGGCGGTGCGCGGGATGATCAACAAGGTCGCTTACCTCGTTCAGGTGCTCTGATGCAACTCAACAACATCAAGCCGGCAGACGGCAGCCAGAGAGATCGCCGCCGCGTCGGCCGCGGCATCGGCTCGGGCCTGGGCAAGACCGCGGGTCGTGGTCACAAGGGCCAGAAGTCGCGTGCCGGTGGCTACCACAAGGTCGGCTTCGAAGGCGGCCAGATGCCGCTTCAGCGGCGCCTTCCCAAGCGCGGCTTCAAGTCGCAATCGCTGAAGTACAACGCCGAAATCACGCTGTCCGATCTGCAAAAGCTCGGTCTGGACGACGTCGATCTGCTGAGCCTGAAGCAGGCCGGCCTGGTCGGCGACATGATCAAGAACGTCAAGGTCATCAAGACCGGTGAGTTGAGCGTGAAGGTGGCGCTCAAGGGCGTCGGCGCGACAGCCGGGGCCAAGGCGGCGATCGAAGCGGCGGGTGGTTCGGTCGAGGCCGTTCCGACCTCGAGTGGATCAGTCGCCGAGTAACCAGGGATAGACAGTCTTGGCCACCAACGCCACCAGCACTGCACAACTTGCCAAGAGCGGCAAGTTCGGCGACCTGCGTCGCCGTTTGACGTTCCTGCTGATGGCGCTCGTGGTCTATCGCCTGGGCGCACACATCCCCGTGCCCGGCATCGACCCCGAACAGTTGCGCCAGTTGTTCAACAGCCAGAGCGGCGGCATCCTGAACCTGTTCAACATGTTCAGCGGCGGGGCGCTGTCGCGCTTCACCGTTTTTGCGCTGGGCATCATGCCGTACATCTCGGCGTCGATCATCATGCAGTTGATGACCTACGTCGTGCCCTCGCTCGAGGCGCTGAAGAAGGAGGGCGAGTCGGGCCGGCGCAAGATCACCCAGTACACGCGCTACGGCACGCTCGGCCTGGCAATCTTCCAGTCGCTGAGCATTGCGCTGGCACTCGAAGGCTCACCGGGCCTGGTCATCGCCCCGGGCTTCGGATTCCGCATGACGGCGGTCGTCAGCCTGGTGGCCGGCACCATGTTCCTGATGTGGCTGGGCGAGCAGATCACCGAGCGCGGTCTGGGCAACGGCATCTCGATCCTGATTTTCGCCGGCATCGCGGCCGGCCTGCCGAGTGCCATCGGCGGACTGTTTGAGCTGGTGCGCACCGGCGCGATGAGCATCTTTGCCTCGCTGTTCATCATCACCCTGGTCTTCTTCGTGACCTTCGCGGTGGTCTTCGTCGAGCGCGGCCAGCGCAAGATACTGGTGAATTACGCCAAGCGCCAGGTCGGCAACAAGGTCTATGGCGGCCAGTCGTCGCACCTGCCTTTGAAGCTGAACATGTCGGGCGTGATCCCGCCGATCTTCGCCTCGTCGATCATTCTGCTGCCGGCCACGGTGGTCGGCTGGTTCGCCACCGGCGAGGGCATGCGCTGGTTGAAAGACATCTCGTCGGCGCTGTCGCCCGGCCAGCCGATCTATGTGCTGCTGTATGCGGCGATGATCGTGTTCTTCTGCTTCTTCTACACCGCCCTGGTCTTCAACAGCCGCGAGACCGCCGACAACCTGAAGAAGAGCGGCGCCTTCGTGCCCGGCATCCGCCCCGGCGACCAGACCGCCAAGTACATCGACCGCATCCTGGGCCGCCTGACGCTGGCCGGCGCGATCTACATCACCGCGGTCTGCCTGCTGCCCGAATTTCTGGTTCTGAAATACAACGTGCCGTTCTACTTCGGTGGAACGTCGCTGTTGATCATTGTGGTCGTGACGATGGATTTCTGGGCCCAGGTCCAGAGCTACGTGATGAGCCAGCAGTACGAGTCGCTGTTGAAGAAGGCTAACTTCAAGGCCTCCTGAGGCGGCCCTGGATAGCAAGCAAGAAACAAGGTCAAGGAGAGCCACATGAAAGTCGCTGCGTCGGTCAAGAAAATGTGCCGCAATTGCAAGATCGTTCGCCGCCACGGTGTCGTGCGCGTGATCTGCACCGACCCGCGCCACAAGCAGCGCCAGGGCTGATCCGGCCCTTTCGCCAAGCAAGTACAGGACACAGAAGGAACACCATGGCACGCATTGCCGGTATCAACATTCCGCCGCACAAGCACGCCGAGATCGGCCTCACGTCGATCTACGGCATCGGCCGCACCACGGCGCAGAAGATCTGCGTCAAGGCGGGCATCGCCTACTCGAAGAAAATCAAGGACCTCTCCGACACCGATCTGGAAAAGATCCGCGAAGAGATCGGCCGCATGACGATCGAAGGCGACTTGCGCCGCGAGATGTCGATCAACATCAAGCGCCTGATGGACCTGGGCTGCTACCGCGGCATCCGCCACCGTCGCGGCCTGCCGGTTCGCGGCCAGCGCACCAAGACCAACGCGCGCACGCGCAAGGGGCCGCGCAAGTCCGGCGCCCTGGTCAAGAAGTAAAGGAAGGCAATCATGGCCAAGGCACCCCAGAACACCGCCGCGCGTCGCGTGAGCAAGAAGATCCGCAAGAACGTGGCCGACGGCATCGCCCACGTTCACGCGTCGTTCAACAACACGATCATCACCATCACCGACCGCCAGGGCAGCGCGCTGGCGTGGGCCTCATCGGGCGGCCAGGGTTTCAAGGGCTCGCGCAAGAGCACGCCATTCGCAGCCCAGGTCGCCGCCGAGAACGCCGGCCGCGCGGCGCAGGAGCAGGGCATCAAGAACCTCGACGTGCGCATCAAGGGCCCAGGCCCCGGCCGCGAATCGAGCGTGCGTGCGCTGGCCTCGCTGGGCATCCGCATCAACTCGATCGCCGACGTGACGCCGGTACCGCACAACGGCTGCCGGCCGCAAAAGCGCCGAAGGATTTAAGCAAGCCCGCGGACACGGCAGGCCGTTGGCATGCCGTGTTTTCCGTTAGTGAAGACCACCGTTCGAGCGCATAAAAAAACACCCGCCGGACTCGCGCGACAAGAAGGTCGCGTCAGATTGACCAAAGGACATCAACGTGGCACGTTACCTCGGCCCCAAGGCCAAACTCTCCCGCCGTGAAGGCACCGACCTGTTCCTGAAGAGCGCCCGCCGCGCCATCAGCGACAAGTCGAAGTTCGAATCCCGACCCGGCCAGCATGGCCGCACCAGCGGCTCACGCACCAGCGACTTCGGTCTGCAACTGCGCGAAAAGCAGAAGGTCAAGCGCATGTACGGCGTGCTCGAGCGCCAGTTCCGCCGCTACTTTGCCGAGGCCGAACGGCGCAAGGGCAACACCGGCGCCAACCTGCTGATGCTGCTCGAATCGCGCCTGGACAACGTGGTCTACCGCATGGGCTTGGGCAGCACGCGCGCCGAAGCACGCCAGCTCGTTTCGCACAAGGGCATCACCGTCAACGGCGGCGTGGTCAACATTTCGTCGTACCTGGTCAAGGCCGGCGACACAGTGGCGGTGCGCGAAAAGTCGAAGAAACAGTTGCGCGTCACCGACTCGGTCAAGCTGGCCGAATCGATCGGCCTGCCGGATTGGGTCAAGGTCGACACCGCCAAGCTCGAAGGCGTGTTCACCAAGACCCCCGACCGCGACCAGTTCGGCGCCGAGATCAAGGAAGCGCTCATCGTCGAGTTGTACTCGCGGTAAACAAGACGGACAGCGGGAGACCGGCCCATGGCCGGCCCCCTTCAAGGATTGCTTCGCTTGCCGGGCGCGAAGCCTTCGGTTTCCCAGCCCGGCGTATCCATCAGCCTTATCGGTGTAACGAGCCGAGGGTATTGACAGGAACAACACTCAATGCAAACCAATCTTCTCAAGCCCAAAGCCATCAATGTCGAGCCGATCGGTGGCCACCGTGCCAAGGCCACGCTCGAGCCTTTCGAGCGCGGCTATGGCCACACGCTGGGCAATGCCCTGCGCCGGGTGCTGCTGTCGTCGATGGTGGGTTATGCGCCGACCGAAGTCACCATCGCCGGCGTGCTGCACGAGTACTCGACGATCGACGGCGTGCAGGAAGACGTGGTCCACATCATGCTCAATCTGAAGGGCGTGACCTTCCGCCTGCACAACCGCGACGAAGTCACCCTGGTGCTGCGCCAGGAAGGCGAGGGCCCGGTCACCGCCGGCGACATCCAGACGCCGCACGACGTCGAGATCATCAACCCCGATCACGTGATCGCGCACCTGTCGCATGGCGGCAAGCTCGACATGCAGATCAAGGTCGAGAAGGGCCGCGGCTACGTGCCGGGCACGATGCGCCGCTTCGGCGACGAGCCGACCAAGTCGATCGGCCGCATCGTTCTCGATGCATCGTTCTCGCCGGTGCGCCGCGTCAGCTACGCCGTCGAAAACGCCCGCGTCGAACAGCGCACCGATCTCGACAAGCTGGTGATGGAGATCGAGACCAACGGCGCGATCAGCCCGGAAGAATCGATCCGCGCATCGGCCAAGATCCTGGTCGAGCAACTG
>JANOKY010000384.1:0-1560 GCA_031419635.1 Burkholderiales bacterium
CTGATCGGCTACTTCCGGCTGCGCGCATTCCTCACGACGCTGATCACGTTGATCATCTACCGCGCGCTCTACGACCTGCTGACCGCCGACTACGCCACCGCGATCGCCGGCGGCCTGCCTGACTCGAAGGTGTGGGACTTCATCGGCAACGGCGACTGGTTCGGTGTACCCGCCGTCGTCTACGCCTATGTTCTGGTCGCGATCTTCGGTCACATCTTCCTGACCCGCCTGCGCCCCGGCTGGCATGTCACGGCCATCGGCGGCTCGCGGCGCTCGGCCTACAACACCGGCATCGCGGTGCGCCGCACGGTCGCCACGTGTTATGTCGCCAGCGGCGTGCTCACGGCCCTGGGCGGCATCTTCTTCGCGTCGCGCCTGGCCACGGCGGGTGGCGACATCGGCGTCGGTCTCGAAGTGACGGTGCTGACCGCCGCGGTGCTGGGTGGCATCAGCCTGGGCGGCGGCAAGGGCTCGGTGATGAAGGCGCTGGTCGGCACGCTGATCGTGCTGCTGATCGTCAACGGCCTGACCACGATGTCGCTGCAAGGCGGCTACAACCGCATGGTTCTGGCCGCCATCCTGCTGCTGGCCGCGGTGATCGACATCCGCTGGCTGAAGAACCGGCATCGCATCGTCAGCAAGGTCTACGTCAGCCCGACCTACCACGGCATGCCGCCTGCGCCGTCCACCGCTGCCGACTGCGGCACCACCTGGGCCCAGAACGACCGGCTGCGGCCGGCGACACCGATCGGCCTGGGCCGCATCGAGGGTCCGGAAGACATCATCCTCGACCGCCACGACAACCTGTACGCCGGCTCGCGCCACGGCGACATCATGCGATTCTTCGCCCCCGATTACGAGCGCATGGAGGTCTTCGCGCACATCGGCGGCACACCGCTGGGCATGGCCTTCGACCGCGACGACAACCTCTACGTCTGCATCGGCGGGATGGGCTTGTACCGCGTGACACCGGAGCGCAAGGTCGAGAAGGTCACCGACGAGACCAACCGCAGTTATTCGTCGATCAACGACGACAGCCGGCTGCGCCTGGCCGACGACCTCGACATCAGCGACGACGGGCGGATTTTCTTCTCGGAGGCGACGGTGCGCTTCGAGATGCACGAGTGGGTGACCGACGCGCTGGAAGCGCGCGGCAATGGCCGCATCATCTGCTTCGATACCAATACCGGCAAGACCCACACCGTCATCCGCGACTTGAAGTTCCCGAACGGCGTGTGCATCGCCAGCGACGGCCAGTCGTTCCTGTTTGCCGAGACCTGGAACTGCAGCGTCAAGCGGCACTGGTTCGACGGCCCCAAAAAAGGAACGACGGAAATCGTGCTTGAGAACATGCCGGGCTTCCCGGACAACATCAACAACTCGTCCGACGGCAACTACTGGATGTCGCTCGTCGGCATGCGCTGCCCTGCCCTCGACCTGGCCTGGAAGATGCCGGGCTTTCGCAGCCGCATGGCCAAGCGCGTGCCGCGCGACGAGTGGCTGTTCCCGAACATCAACACCGGCTGCGTGCTCAAGTTCAACGAGCGCGGCGAGGTGCTC
>JANOKY010000385.1:0-4561 GCA_031419635.1 Burkholderiales bacterium
CGGCGCTCGCCCAGACGGGTGAAGCGGGTGTAGATCTGGTCCAGCTTGCGCCGCGACTCGGCCCGCGAACGGCCGGGGCTCTGCATGAAGCCCAGCACCAGGTTCTCTTCCACGGTCAGGCCCGGGAAGATGCGCCGGTCCTCCGGCACGAAGCCGATCCCGCGGCGGCAGATCGCGTCCGACGCAGTCTTGCCGATTTCGTCGCCGTCGAAGGCGATGCGGCCCCGGCTCGGCGCGACCCAGCCGGCAATCGTCTTCATCACCGTGGTCTTGCCCACGCCGTTGCGGCCGAACAGACCCACCACCTCGCCGGCGCCGACCTTGATCGACACCCCTTGCAGCACATGGCTCAGGCCGTAGTGGGTGTGCACGCCCTCGAGTTCAAGCATCAGCGGCATCTCCGACACGCGGGCCTGCAGGGCTCGCATCGCCAAAGTACGCGGCCTGCACCGCCGGGTCGCTGCGCACCTGCTGCGGCGGGCCCTCGGCCAGCTTCTGGCCCTGGTGCATCACGACCACATGGTCCGACAGGTTCATGACCACGTCGACATCGTGCTCGACCAGCAGCAGGCTCAAGCCTTCGCCGGCCAGGCTGCGGATCAGCGCTTCGGTCTCCTGCGTGTCGGCATGGCTCATACCCTGCGTCGGCTCGTCGAGCAAGAGCATGCGCGGCTTCGAGGCCAGCGCCACCGCGATCTCGAGCCGGCGCTGCTCGCCGTGCGACAGAAAGCCGGCCAGTTGATCGACCTGCGCTTGCAGGTGGAAACGCTCGATCAGCTCGTCGACCCGCGCCAGCGCGGCGCGGCTGGCTTTGATGCTGCGCAGCAGCCCGCGACCGCCTTCGACGAACTGGGCCGCCAGGCGCAGGTTCTCGCGCACCGGCAGCTCGAAAAACAGGTTGGTGATCTGGAACGAGCGCGCCAACCCGGCGGCGAGCATGCGGTGCGCTTTGGCGCCCGTCACCTCGTGGCCATCGAACACCACGCGCCCGGCACTGGGCGGAAACGCGCCGCTGATCAGGTTGAACAGGCTGCTCTTGCCGGCGCCATTGGGTCCGATCACCGAAGTGATGTGGCCGCGCCGCGCGTCGAAGCTCACCCCGTTGACGGCGACCAGCGAGCCGAAGCGCACCGTGAGGTCGCGCACCGACAAAATCGAATCGATGCGTGCATCGGCAACCGCTTGCGGCACGGCGCTCATCGCTGCCCCTTGCGCGCCCAGTGCCGCTCGAGTGCAGGCGCCAGGTAGCCGATCAGCCCCTTCGGGAAGAAGATGACCGAGATCACGAACAGCACGCCGATCACGATCTGGTGGTGCGCTGTGAACGAGCCGACCACCGACTTCAGCAGCGTCAGGATCGCCGAGCCATACAGCGCGCCAACGAGGGTGCCGGTGCCGCCGACGATGACATTGATGATCGCGTTGCCCGAGACCTGGAAGAACATCAGCTCGGGCGAGACAAAGCCGCGCAGCATCGGGTAGAGCGCGCCTGACAGCGCCGCCACGTTGGCCGCCAGCACGAAGGCCGCGAGTTTGTAGCGCCAGGGGTCGAAGCCGAGGAAGGGCACGCGGCTTTCGTTGACGCGGATGGCCGCGAGCTGGCGGCCGAACGGTGTCTCCATCAGCCACGCCAGACCGGCGTACAGCGCGGCCATGCCGCCCAGCACGAGCAGGAAGAAGCTCGGTGCGTGGGCCGCATCGACCGTCGCGAAGCCCAGCGATATCTGCGGCACCGGCACGCCGATGATGCCGTCCGACGCGCCGAGCTCGCGGGTATTGAACACCACCTTGGACACCACCTGCGCCAGGCCGAAGCTGATCAGCGCGAAATAGACCCCTTTGGCGCGGATCGCGATCATGCCGGCCGCCAGGCCCACCAACGTGCTCGTCGCCAGCACCGTCAGCAGCGCGAGCCAGAACGACGGCACGCCATGCTTGAGCACCAGCGCCGAGACATAGGCACCGAAGCCGAAGAAGAGAGCCTGGCCCAGCGGCAGCAGCCCGGTGCGGCCGAGCAGTAGGTCGACCGAAAGTGCCAGGCCACCGAAGATCAGCGCTTCGGTGGCGAGTCGGAAGAAGAACACGTCGCCCAGCAGCGCCGCGATGGCAGCGAACACCAACGCGCCTGAGAAGAAGGCATAGCTCAGCCACCGGAAGGCGCTTCGGGGGGGGTCAACATCAGCCATGGCCGAGCCTCCCGAACAAGCCTTGCGGGCGCCACATCAGCACCAGCACCATGATCGAGAACAGCAGCGGATCGCCCCACACCGGCGAGATATACAGGCTCGAAATCGCCTGCACCTGGGTCAGCACCAGTCCGGCAATCACTGCGCCCTTGATCGAGCCCATGCCGCCGATGATCACGACCGAAAACGCAATCAGCACGAAGTCGCGCCCCATGGTCGGGAACACCGAGTAGATCGGCGCCAGCAGCACGCCCGACAGCCCGGCCAGCGCGACGCCGAAGGCGAAGGTGCCGGCATACACCCGGCCCACCGGCACGCCCAGCGAGGCGGCCATGTGGCGGTCGAAGGCGGCGGCGCGCACCATGGCGCCCAGCCGGGTGCGAAACACCACCAGCCACACGGACGCGATCACCAGCGTGCCCACCGCCATCAGGAACAGCCGGTAGTTCGGGAAGAACAAGCCGAACATTTCGGTCGCGCCGGAGATCGGCGCCTCGAGCCGCAGCGGGTTGGCGCCGAAGACGATCTTCAGCGCGTCTTCCAGAATGATGGCCAGGCCGAAGGTCAGCAGCAGCGTCAGCGTGTGGCGGTCCTTGGAGTGGAAGACGCGCTGGATCAACGCCCGCTCGGTGGCGTAGCCGATCGCCGCCATCAGCAGCGGCGTGATCCCCAGCGCCCACCAGAACGGCACGCCGACGCCGAGCAGCGCCACCGCCGCGTAGGCGCCGATGGCGTAGAACTCGCCGTGCGCCATGTTGATGACGTCGAGCAGGCCGAAGATGATCGTCAGCCCGAGCGCCATCAGCACCACGGCGACGCCGATCGACGCGCCGTTGATGACCTGCGGCGCCAGCACGAACTGCAGCCACTCCAGCGCGTCGGTCACGGCCGTCTCCGTTCGTAGGGTTCAGAGGGTTCGCAGGCTCAGAACTTCGTGCAGGTATCCGCGCCGATCGCCGCGGCAGCGGTGACCTTGCCGACGATTTCGAACTGGCCGGCGTTGACACGCACCGCGTACATGTCCTGCATCGCCTGGTGGTCGCCGGCACGCAGCGTCTTCATTCCCTGCGGGGTGGCCCATTGCAGGCCGCGCATCGCTTCGCGCACCTTGTCGGTCTCGACGCTCTTGGCCTTTTCGGCCGCGGCCTTGTAGAAGAACAGCACGCCATAGGAATCGGCGCCGTACAGGTCGGGCTTGGTCTTCGCTACGGCCTCGAATTCGGCGACGAACTTCTTGTTTTCCGGCGTGTCGATACTGGGCGAGTAGCCGACACCGGTGACGAAGCCGTCGGCTGCCTTGCCGATCGCCACCAGGTTCTGCGAGGTCACGGTGCCCGAGGCGCCGACGACCTGCAAGTTGCGGTTGACACCAAACTCGGCCATCTGCGTGAACAGGCGCACCGTGTCGTTGCCGGCCACCGAGGTGTAGATGACGGTCGGCTTGGCGGCGCGGATCTGGCCGAAGAACGGCGAGTAGTCCTTGTTGTCCAGTGGCGCGAAGACTTCGCCTGCCGTTTTTGCGCCCTTGCCTTCGGCGGCCGCCTTGAACGCCGCCACCGTGCTGCGCCCCATCTCGTAGTCGGGGCCAAGGTAGAACACATTGGCGTTCGGCTTTTCCTTGGCCATCCAGTCGGCCAGCGCGGCCGACTGCATGCCGGCGCGCGCATTGACGCGGAACACGTTCGGCGAGCACTTGTCGGCGGTGATCGAGTCGGCGAAGGACACCGTGGTCGCGATCAGCTTGTTGTTGCGCTCGGCCACCTGGCCGACCGCGAGGGTGGAGCCGGAGTTGACGGTGCCGGTGAGGAAATCGACCTTGCCGACCTGGAACAGCTTCTCAGCCTTCTGCGTGGCGACCGCCGGGTTCGCTTCCTCGTCTTCGTACAGCAGTTCGAGCTTGCGGCCCAGTACGCCGCCGCCAGCATTGATCTGCGCGGCCGCCAGGTCCAGGCCCCACTTGACCTGCTGGCCGATGCCGGCATAGGTGCCCGACAGCGGCGTGACGACGCCGATCTTGATCGGGCCGGCCTGCGCAAGGGCGGCAAGCGGTACAAACAGCGGTGCGGCGAGCGCGACGGAAAGCGCGGTGTGTGCAAAGTGGTTCATCGATGTCTCCTGGTGTGTGGGTGTGAACAAGCGGGTAAGGAATCAGCGGCCGACGAAGTTCGGCTTGCGCTTGGCGTTGAAGGCCTCGACGCCCTCGCGGAAGTCTTCCGAGCTGCGCAGCCGCGAATAACAATGGCCTTCGAGCTCGATCGCGATCGACAGCGGCGAGTCCTCGGTGTCGTTGAGCAGCTTCTTCGCGGTGCGCTGGGCCAGCGGCGAGAAGCCGCGCAGTTCGTCCACCAGCGAATCGGTCGCGGTCTCGAGATCGG
>JANOKY010000386.1:0-2676 GCA_031419635.1 Burkholderiales bacterium
CCTGAGGTATCGAAGGGCCAGCCCGCCGCCGGTGCGTCGATCGACGTGCTGGTGCCCGACATCGGAGATTTCGACGAAGTCGCGGTGATCGAGGTCTTCGTCAAGCCCGGCGACAGCATCAAGGTCGAGCAGAGCCTGATCACGGTCGAGAGCGACAAGGCCTCAATGGAGATTCCGTCGTCGCATGCCGGGGTCGTGAAAGACCTCAAGGTCAAGGTCGGCGACAAGGTCAAGAAGGGCACTTTGATTGCGGTGTTGCGGGGCGCGGCTGGCGCAGCGCCAGCGGCCACACCTGCCCCATCGGCGGCAGTACCGGTGGGGATATCAGCGCCCACGGCGGCACCTGCTGTAGTGCCAGCCCACGAACCCAGCGCCGCCAACGGCACGCTGCCCCACGCCTCGCCGTCGATCCGCCGCCTGGCGCGCGAGCTCGGCGTGCCGCTGGCCGAAGTCAAGGGCAGCGGCCCGAAAGGCCGCATCACCCAGGACGATGTGCAAGGCTTCGTCAAGGGCGTGATGGCCGGCGCACTACAGACCGCGGCGCAAAAGGCCAAGGCCCCTGCGGCGGCTGGTGGTGTTGTGGGCGGCGCCTTCCCCGGCCTGCTGCCGTGGCCGCAAGTCGACTTCACCAAGTTCGGCCCGGTCGAGCGCAAGGATCTGTCGCGCATCAAGAAGCTCAGTGGCGCCAACCTGCACCGCAACTGGGTCTTGATTCCACATGTCACGAACAACGACGCGGCCGACATCACCGAGCTCGAGGCCTTCCGCGTGGCCACCAACAAAGAGAACGAGAAGTCCGGCGTCAAGGTCACGATGCTCGCGTTCGTGATCAAGGCGGTGGTTTCGGCGCTGAAGAAGTTCCCCGAGTTCAATGCCAGCCTGGACGGCGACCAGCTCGTCTACAAGCAGTACTTCAATGTCGGCTTCGCGGCCGACACCCCCAACGGCCTGGTGGTGCCGGTGCTGCGCGACGCCGACAAGAAGGGTGTGCTGCAGATCAGCACCGAGATGGGCGAGTTGGCCAAGAAGGCCCGCGACGGCAAGCTCGGGCCGGCCGACATGACCGGCGGCTGCATCTCGATCAGCTCGCTGGGTGGCATTGGCGGCACTCACTTCACGCCCATCATCAACGCGCCCGAGGTCGCGATCCTGGGCTTGTCCAAGAGCGCGTGGCAGCCGGTGTGGGACGGCAAGGCTTTCCAGCCGCGCCTGATGCTGCCGCTGTCGCTGTCGTACGACCACCGCGTGATAGACGGCGCCTCGGCCGCGCGCTTCAACGCCTACCTGGGCCAGATCCTCGCCGACTTCCGCCGCGTTCTGCTATGACGACGGTGGCGGTGGTGCGCAAGGGCACGCAGGTGGCGATTGCCGCCGACAGCCTGGTGACCTTCGGCGACACCAAGTTGCCGCATGGCTACGAGACCAATGCCAAGCTGTTCAAGGTGGGCGAGTCCTACTTCGGCATGGCCGGCACGACGGCGCATTTCCCGGTGCTGCGCAAGGCGCTCACCGCGCTGCCGCCCGAGGAGTTGCGGCTGACCTCGCGCGACGAAGTCTTCGACACCTTCTTGAAGCTGCACCCGAAGTTGAAGGAGCAGTACTTCCTGAATCCGAAAGAGGAAGACGCCGACCCGTATGAGAGCAGCCAGTTCACGGTGCTGATCGCCAACCGGCATGGCCTGTTCGGCGTCTATTCGTACCGCGAGGTGTTCGAGTTCGAACGCTTCTGGTCGATCGGCTCGGGCCGCAGCTTCGCCCTCGGTGCGATGTACGCCAGCTACGACAAGCTGAAGACCGCGCGCGAGATCGCCACGCTCGGTATCGAGGCGGGCTGCGAATTCGACAAGAACTCGGCCGCGCCCGTGCGGCTGCACACGATCAAATTGAAAGGCTGACATGGCCCTCATCGAAGTTCAGGTTCCCGACATCGGCGACTTCAAGGACGTGGCGGTCATCGAGGTGCTGGTCAAGCCCGGCGACACGGTCAAGGTCGAGCAATCGCTGATCACGGTCGAGAGCGACAAGGCGTCGATGGAGATTCCCTCGTCGCATGCGGGCACGGTGAAGGAGTTGAAGCTCAAGGTCGGTGACGTGGTCAACCAGGGTTCGGTGGTGCTGATCCTGGAATCCGCGGCAGGCGACAAGCCCGTCGATACCTCAGGGCGAACGGGTTCCGCACCCGCGCCCGCACCTGTTCGGGCTGATACTTCGACGGGCTCAGGACAGGGTACGCCTGGCGGCGTATCGAAGCCCATGCCCGCACCCTCCGCATCGACCTACGCCGGCGCTGCCGATCTCGAATGCGACATGCTCGTGCTCGGCGCCGGGCCCGGCGGTTATTCGGCCGCCTTCCGCGCCGCCGATCTCGGCCTGAAGACGGTGCTCATCGAGCGCTTCCCGGTGCTCGGCGGTGTCTGCCTCAACGTCGGCTGCATTCCGAGCAAGGCGCTGCTGCATGTGGCCGCGGTGATGGATGAGGCGAGCCACTTCGCCGATCTCGGCATCACATTCGGCAAGCCGAAGGTCGATCTGGCCAAGCTGCTGGCGCACAAGAACAAGGTGGTGGGCAAGCTCACCGGCGGCCTGGCTGCGATGGCCAAGATGCGCAAGGTGACGGTGGTCACGGGCACCGGCGAGTTCGCCGACCCGCATCACCTGAAGGTCACGATGGCCGAC
>JANOKY010000387.1:0-13924 GCA_031419635.1 Burkholderiales bacterium
GCAAACCGACAACGCGGTCGTCGCGTCGACACGCGTCATGTCGGGGGGCGCGGGCCGTGGCAACTCTCGCGCCGCGGCGCGCTCTGCGGGCGCTGCCCTGCCGTCTGCGCTGGGCAGGTTGGCCGGCACCACGGTGGGGGCCGATTGCGGCGCACGGCCGAGTGCCGAGGCCACCACCGCGCGGAACTGGCGCAGATAAACCGGTGTGGTCAGGTAATCGTAGGCGCCGGCCTTCAAGGCTTCGACCGCGTTCTCAGCCGAGCCGTAGGCGGTGATGACGATGGCCTTCTCGCGCCGCCCGCCCTGCTCGAGCTTGGTCAGCAGGTCCAGACCGCTGCCATCGGGCAGGCGCATGTCCGTGATCAGCGCGTTGTAGGTGCGGTCTTTCAAGTACAGCAGCGCCTCTTCGACCGAGCCGGCGGTCTCCACGTCGTAGCCCTCGCGCAGCAAGGTCAGCTCGTACAGCGTGCGCAGGTCCGGCTCGTCGTCGACGACCAGCAAACTGAAGTGGGCGGGGGCATTGGATGTCATCAGGGAACCTTCGCGCTGCGCGCTGCGGTGTGGCGCTGGGGGCGGCCCGGCACGCTCATCAGGGTACCTTCGTGCTGCGCACTTCGGAATTCGCTCTTGGGGCGGCCCGGCGCGCTCATAACAGCAGGCGGTCCTGGCTCGGAGTCGGCGCGTTCGCGGTGGCCACTCTCAATGTCAGCACGAACTCGTTGCGGTGGGCACTGCCCGGTGGGTGCTGCCAGTAGTCGATGCTGCCGCCGTAGCGTTCGCACAGCTCGCGGCAAATATACAGGCCCAGCCCCGTGCCGCGGCTGCGGGTCGAAAAGAACGGCTCGAACAGGTAGGGCTCGACATCGGGCGGGATCGAATCGCCGTCGCTGGCCAGCGACAGCCGGGCCTGCGCGCCGCCGATGCGTTCAGCACGCAGCACGATCGCGGCCGGCCCGGCGCTGGCATGGCGGCGGGCGTTGTCGAGCAGGTTGACGAGCACGCGGCGCAAATGCTCGGGGTCGAACACCACCGCCAGCGGCTCACTCGGCAAGTCGACCTGCAAACGGCTGCCGCTGCCCAGTGCAAAGCCGCTGGTGCGCGCCCATTCGGCGACGATGCGGCCGATCTCGGCGCCGAGGTCGATCGTGCGCGGCGTGGCGTCGATGCCTGGCGCCACCTCCATCACGTCGTCGACCAGGCGCTTCAGGCGCTCGACGTTGTCGGCCACCATCGCCGTCAGCATCTGCTGCTCGGCGCCGACCGCCTCTTCGGCCAGCAGCGCATTGGCCTGGGCGATCGCCGCCAGCGGGTTGCGGATCTCGTGGGCGATGCCGGCCGAGACCCGGCCCATCGCCGCCAGCTTCTCCTGCCGCGTGCGCGCCTGCACGCAGCGCAGGTCTTCGACGAAGACGACGCATAAGGCCTCGCTGGCGGGCGCGGCCTGGCCCGGTTTGTCCAGCGCCGCGTTGGCGCCACGTGGCTTGGTGAAGCGCGCGCGCAAGCGCAAGGTGCGAGTCATGCCGCCGGCAAAGTGCAGCGCCAGGTCGTGCTGGCCCTCGGGCCAGCCGCCGGCCTCGAAGGCCTGCGCCACGACATTGGCCAACTCGGTCCAGGCAGGATCGTCGTGCAACTGGAACGGCGCCGCACGGCCCAGGCCGTGCTGTGCGAGCAGGCGCCGCGCGGCCGGGTTGGCGGCGCGCACGCGCGCGCGACGGTCGATCACCAGCACACCATCGGCCATCTCCTCGATCACCAGCCGGTTCAACTGCGCCTGCTGGCGCGCCAGTTCGAGGCTGCCGCGGGCGGTCTGCTCCTCGCGCGCGAGCCGGCCGGCCAGCTCGCCGGTGAGCAGGGTGATGGCAAAAAAGCCGATCCCGGCCAGGCCGGCCGGCGTCATCGTGGTGGTCAGGTCGCCGAGGTTGTGGCCGCTGCGCCAGGCCGCCGTCAGCAGCATCAGCGACACCGCGGCGGCACTCGCCAAGGCCGGCAGCCGCGCCGTCAGCACGCCGGCCATCAGCACCGGCAGCACCAGCAGCGCGACATAGTTGAAGGTGGTGCCGGGCTCGAGCGCGTGCAGGGCCGAGAATGTCAGCAGATCGAAGCCGATCGTCGCCAGCCATTGCCGCCGCGTCAGCCGCGTCTGGCTGCGCGCCGCGCCGCGAAAACGCGGCAGCACCCACAGCGTCAGCGCCTGCGCCGCATACAGCACGCACACGGTGAGTGCCAGCGGCGAGCGCGCACCGAGCAGGTTGCCGAGGATCTGCGCCAGCAGCAGCGCCACCCCGAGCACCGCCCGAGCACCGACGAAGATGCGGTACAGCCGCTCGAAGGTGCTGCTGCCGGCCGAGACGATGCGCCGCGCCTGGCGCGACAGGAAGCGGCTGTCGGCGGGTTGCGAGGTCTCGCCCCAGCCGGGCACGAAGCGCGAGCGCTCGTTGGCGGGGTCGGGGTCGGCGTCGGCGCGAGCAAAGGCATCGAGGCCGACGCCCATGGCATCGAACAGCGACTCGTCGCTGACCGTGGCCGGCCAGGCCTGGTCTTGACGCGCCGTGCTGCGGCGGTCGCCGCGTCGGCGCTCGCGTGCTGCGCCGGGGGCCGCGGCGGCGTCGCTCATCGCCGCGTCATGGTGTGCGCGGCCCGGCTTCGCGGTGGGCCGCGCTGCAATAGGCGTGGCCCAGCGTGTTCACGGCCAGGCTGGCGGGCAGGTGCACGCCGCAATGGGCGCAGGCGACCATGCCCTCGACCTGCGCGGCCGGGCGCGCTGCGGGTGCGGCAGGTGCATCGCGACGCTGCTGCTGGGCGCGCCGCCGTGAACTGCCCAGCAGCAACCACACCAGCAGCAACACTGCTATCAAGACCACCACCAGTTTCATCGCAGGTCGCTCCTCACAGGCCGCGGCGCAGGATGACTTCGAGCACGAAGCGCGAACCGATGTAGGCCAGCAGCAGCAACACCGCGCCGCCGTAAACCCAGCGCGTGGCCTGGCGGCCGCGCCAGCCGCGCCAATGGCGGCCGCCGAGCAGCACGGCGAAGGTTGCCCAACCGAGCAGCGAGAGCACGGTCTTGTGCGGCTCCCAGCGGCCCTGAGCCATCAGCCCGCCGAGCAGCAGCGCCACACTCAACACGACGAAGCCGATCTCGACGAAGCGAAAGGTCAGGCGCTCGAGCTGCATCAACGGCAAGGTGCCCGGCACCGCGGCAACGCTGGGCACGGTGCGACTGCGCAAGCGGCGCTCCGCAGTGTCGAGCAGCCAGGCATGCAGCACCGCCACCGCGAGCAAGCCGTACGAGACCACGCCGAGCAGCCAATGCAAAGGCAGCCAGGGTGAGCCCGCATGCGGCCGGGATTCGCCTGGGAAGGCGCTGGCCAGCAACACCACCACGGCGCCGGCCAGGGCGAGCACGCGGCGCACCGCCGGCAGCGGCAGCAGGCGGCTTTCGACAGCGTGCACGGCCAGCACGATCCAGATGGTGGCCGACAGGGCCGGCGCAAAACCGAAGCGAGCACCGGGCACCGCGGCGCCAATACCAAAGACATCCAGCGCCAGCGTCAGCGCATGAGCCAGCCAGCCGATGGCCAGCGCGGCCTCGGGCCAGCGCGCGCGCGACGCCAGCGGCCAAGCCGCAGCGGCATAGCCGGTCATCGCCACCAGACCGGCAGCCCAGGCCAGCGTCAGCACCATCGCGCCCCATCCCGCAAAGCTAAACTCATGCGGTCAGTGTACTTTCGGCTGCGGCCGTTCTCGATGGCCTCGACCCTTTCCGATCGCCTGTCACGCCTGGTCAAGACCATGCGCGGCCAGGCCCGCATCACCGACAGCAATGTCGGCGACATGCTGCGCGAAGTGCGCATTGCCCTGCTCGAGGCCGATGTGGCCCTGCCTGTGGTGCGCGACTTTATCGCCCGCGTCAAGGACAAAGCACTCGGCCAGGAAGTGGTGGGCTCGCTCAACCCGGGCCAGGCGCTGGTGGCCATCGTCCACCGCGAGCTGGCCGCGACGATGGGCGAAGGCGTCAGCGATCTGAACCTGGCCACCCAGCCGCCAGCGGTGATCCTGATGGCCGGCCTGCAAGGCGCGGGCAAGACCACCACCACTGCCAAGCTGGCCAAGCACCTGATCGAAAAGCGGAAGAAGAAGGTGCTGACGGTCTCGGCCGACGTCTACCGCCCGGCCGCGATCGAGCAGTTGAAGGCGGTGACCAAGCAGGCCGGCGCCGAATGGTTCGCCTCGACACCTGAGCAAACGCCGCGCGACATCGCGATGGCCGCGCTGGACCACGCCAAGCGCCACTACTTCGACGTGCTGCTGGTCGACACCGCCGGCCGGCTGGCGATCGACGAGGCCTTGATGGCCGAGATTCGCGAGCTGCACGCGGTGCTCAATCCGGTCGAGACCCTGTTCGTCGTCGATGCGATGCAGGGCCAGGACGCGGTCAACACCGCCCGCGCCTTCAAGGAGGCGCTGCCGTTGACCGGCGTGGTGCTGACCAAGCTCGACGGCGACTCGCGCGGCGGCGCGGCGCTGTCGGTGCGCCAGATCACCGGCACGCCGATCAAGTTTGCCGGCGTGTCGGAAAAGATCGACGGCCTGGAGGTGTTCGACGCCGAACGCCACGCCGGCCGGGTGCTCGGCATGGGCGACATCCTGGCCCTGGTCGAGGAAGTGCAGAAAGGCGTCGACCTCGACGCCGCGCAAAAACTCGCCAACAAGGTCAAGAGCGGCAGCGCGTTCGACCTGAATGACTTCCTGTCGCAGATTTCACAAATGAAGAAGATGGGCGGCCTGTCGTCGTTGATGGACAAGCTGCCGACCCAGATGACGGCCAAGGCCGGCAAGCCCGGGGCCGCCGACATGGACCGCGCCGAACGCGATGTGCGGCGCATGGAAGGCATCATCTGCGCGATGACCGCCCTGGAGCGGCGCAAGCCCGAGCTGATCAAGGCCACCCGCAAGCGCCGCATCGCGGCCGGCGCGGGCGTGCAGGTGCAGGAGGTCAACCGCCTGCTCAACCAGTTCGAGCAGATGCAGGGCATGATGAAGAAGATGAAGGGCGGCGGCCTGATGAAGATGATGAAACGCATGGGCGCCGGGGGCGGCCCCGGCGGGATCGGCGGGATGAAGGGTTTTCCGCGCTGACGCTGTTGCACATGTCGGCGCATCGATAGTCTTGGGGATGGGCAGGGGACTCGATGGCGTGTATCTTGCGTGCCCTTCGCGCCCGCAATCCACCGCATACTGTTGACCATGTCGTTTGAAGTCCTGTTGTTGATCGTGCTGGTGGTGCTGGCCATCGGCGGCTTCCTGCTGTTTCGCAAGCGTCGGCCGCAGGAAGGCAGCGAGCCCGAGGTCAAGCGCGAACGCGACGACCTCGACACGGTGGCCGCCTGGCCACCCGAAGTCACCCGCCTGTTGACCGGCGGCGAACGCAGCGCGCACGAGGCCCTGGTCAAGGCCTTGCCCGAGTGCGTGATCTTTTCGCAGGTGCCGCTGGCGCGCTTCATCCGCGTGCCGCGGCGCCATTCCTACGCCGAGTGGCTGACGCGGGTGGGCCACCTCAGCGCCGACTTCCTGATTTGCGACCGCGCCACCCTGATCATCGGCGTGGTCTCGCTGCAGACGATGCAGGAGAGCGAACGCGCCGCGCGCCGCCGCGCGCGCATGTCCCGGGTCTTGAAGGCGGCCGGCGTCAAGGTCTTCGTCTGGCGCGAGCAATCGATCCCGACCCCCGAGGCGGCGCGCGACCAGATCATCCAACGCACCGGCGTGCCCGATGCGACCGCCGTGCCGGTGACCATCGACACGCCCAAACCGGTGCGCGCGCCGATGGGCAACGGCAAGATCCCCGTGCCCGAGGTATTGGCCGAGACTGACGACGATGGCCCGCGCCGCGAGCCGCCATCGTCGACCTGGTTCGACGACCTCGACAGCGGGCCGACGCCGCTCGACCCGGCACGCAAGCGCCCCGGAGCCTGAGCGCCTGAGCGCCGCCTGTCAGTCGAGCAGGGCCTGCGCGAACTCGCGCGCATCGAAGGTTTCCAGGTCCTCGAGCTGCTCGCCCACGCCGATGAAGTAGACCGGCACCGCGCCACCGGGCCGCTCGCGCGCCCACAGCGCGATCGCAGCCAGCACGCCGCCCTTGGCCGTGCCATCGAGCTTGGTCACCACCAGGCCGGTCAATTGCAGGGCTTCGTCGAAGGCCTTGACCTGGGCCAGCGCGTTTTGCCCGGTGTTGCCGTCGACCACCAGCAGCACCTCGTGCGGCGCACCGTCCTGCGCCTTGGCGATCGTGCGCTTGATCTTCTTCAGCTCCTCCATCAGGTGCAACTGCGTCGGCAGGCGCCCGGCGGTGTCGGAAAACACCACGTCGCAGCCGCGCGCGCGGCCGGCGGTGACCGCATCGAAGCTCACCGAGGCCGGGTCGCCGCCCTCCTGGCTGACGATCTCGACCTGGTTGCGATCGGCCCATACCGCCAGTTGCTCGCGCGCTGCGGCGCGGAAGGTGTCGGCCGCGGCCAGCAGCACCTTCTGATGGGCATCGGCCAAGTGCCGTGTCAGCTTGCCGATGCTGGTGGTCTTGCCGGCGCCGTTGACGCCGACGACCATCATCACCGTCGGCGTCGCCGCCCCCAGGGCCAACGGCCGCTGCAACGGCGCCAGCAACTCGGCCAGCGCTTGAGCCAAAAGCGCCTTGACCGCCATCGGCTCGCTGGCCTGCTGCGCCTTGACCCGGCGCTTCAGGTCGGCGAGCAAAAACTCGGTGGCCTTGACGCCCGCATCGGCCATCAGCAGGGCCTCTTCGAGCTCTTCATACAGCGCGTCGTCGATGCGCGTGCCGGTGAATACCTGCGCGATCGACGAGCTGGTCTTGCGCAGGCCGGCACGCAAGCGCGCGAGCCAGGGCGTGCGCACAGGCACAGTCGCTGGCTCGGGTGCAGGCGCCGCGACCTCGGCCGCCAGCGGTACAGCGGCGGCCTTCTTCTTGAAAAAACTGAACATCGGGTGGGAGCCGCGCCAGGGTCCGCCAGCCCCTCGCGAGGACCGCGGGGCCGTTATAATTTGCGGCTCAGGCGCTTTAGCTCAGTCGGTTAGAGCGACGGAATCATAATCCGCAGGTCCGGGGTTCGAATCCCTGAAGCGCCACCACAAAATGCACAGCCCGAGCCCGCCTGCTGGGGCTGTTTTTCTTTGCGGCGCGGTATCGTCGCGCGGTCTCCACAGCCCCTGGATCCACACCATGCTTCGCTGTGTCTTTGCTTTCTTGCTTGCCCTGGCTGCCACCTTGCCGGCCCAGGCGCAGCGCGTCTTCCAGCCCAGCGCCCTGCGCGGCGAACTGGTCGTGACGCAGCCGCCCGAGGCCCTGCTCAACGGCAAGCCAGTGCGCCTGGCACCCGGTGCGCGCATCCGCAACCCGCAGAACATGATCCAGTTGTCGGGCTCGCTGCTGGGCCAGAAACTGGCGGTGAACTACAGCCTCGACCCCGCCGGTGAGCTGCGCGACGTCTGGATCCTGAGCGAGGCCGAGCTGGCCAAGAAGCCCTGGCCGACCACGCCCGAACAGGCCCGAACCTGGGTTTTCGATTCGACCATGCAGACCTGGAGCCGGCCGTGACAACGCCTGCCAAGAAGGTCTACATCAAGACCTTCGGCTGCCAGATGAACGAGTACGACTCGGACAAGATGGCCGATGTGCTTCGCGCCGCCGAGGGCTACGAGCCGACCAGCGATGTCGAGCAGGCCGACCTGGTGCTGTTCAACACCTGCTCGGTGCGCGAGAAGGCGCAGGAGAAGGTCTTCTCCGACCTCGGCCGCGTCAAGCACCTGAAGGCCAAGGGCGTGTTGATCGGCGTCGGCGGCTGTGTGGCCAGCCAGGAAGGTGCGGCGATCATCGAGCGCGCGCCGTACGTCGATATGGTCTTCGGGCCGCAGACCCTGCACCGGCTGCCGCAACTGATCGCAGCGCGGCGGGCGCAGAACCGGCCGCAGGTCGACATCAGCTTCCCCGAGGTCGAGAAGTTCGATCACCTGCCGCCCGCGCGGGTCGATGGCGCCAGCGCCTTCGTCTCGATCATGGAGGGCTGCTCGAAATACTGCTCGTACTGCGTGGTGCCCTACACCCGCGGCGAAGAAGTCAGCCGGCGCTTCGACGACGTGCTGACCGAAGTCGCAGTGCTGGCCGACCAGGGGGTCAAGGAAGTGACCCTGCTGGGCCAGAACGTCAATGCCTACCGCGGCACAATGGGCAGCACAGCCGAGATCGCCGACTTCGCGCTGCTGCTCGAGTATGTGCACGAGATCCCGGGCATCGCGCGCATCCGCTACACCACCAGCCACCCCAACGAATTCAGCGCACGCCTGATCGCGGCCTATGGCCGCCTGCCCAAGCTGGTCAACCACCTGCACCTGCCGGTGCAGCACGGCAGCGACCGCATCCTGGCCGCCATGAAGCGCGGCTACACGGCGATGGAATACAAGAGCACGGTGCGCAAGCTGCGTGCGGTGCGGCCCCAGATCAGCCTGTCGAGCGACTTCATCGTCGGCTTCCCAGGCGAGACCGAAGACGATTTCGCCAGGACGATGAAGCTGATCGACGATGTCGGCTTCGACAACTCGTTCTCCTTCATCTTCAGCCCGCGCCCGGGCACGCCGGCCGCGGCGTTGGCCGACCACACGCCGCACGCCGAGAAATTGCAGCGCCTGCATACGCTGCAGGCGCGCATCGAAGCGCAGTCGCGCGCGATCGGCGCCGCGCGCGTGGGCAGCGTGCAGCGGGTGCTGGTCGAAGGCCCCTCGCGCAAGGACGCCAATGAGCTGATGGGCCGCACCGAATGCAACCGCATCGTCAATTTCAAGGGCCCGGTTCGGCTGGTTGGGCAACTGATCGACCTGACGATCAGCGCCGCTTTCCCGCATTCGCTGCGCGGCGAGGTGCCGGCGCTCGAAGCGGCTTGAGCCGACTTCAGCGACGCACGAAGCCCACCCACCACAGCGCCAAGGCACTGGCCACAACGAGTGCAGCATAGGTGGCCATCTTGCCGTCCCGACCGAATACCAGCAGCCCGGCCACCAGCGCGATCACGCCGGCCAGCGCCGCCCACAGCGCCAGGCGGGGCCAGGACACCGCCGCCAGATCACGCCGCCAGGCCAGCTTGGCCAGGGCGCTCGCCAGCACGGCAACGCCCACGGCGGGTGCCACAAAATTGAGCAGGTGCCAGAGGGCGTCGAGCGGACCCATCGCAGGGGTGGTGGCGCCAGGGTGGTTGGCAACCGATTTTATAATCAGCCCATGAGCGCGCCGGGCCGCCCCAAGCGCCATACCGCAGTGCGCAGCACGGAGGTTGACTGATGAGCGTATTTGCCCTCGGGCTGAACCACACGACCGCGCCGCTGGACATGCGCGGCCGCTTCGCGTTCGCGCCGGACCAGTTGCCGGCGGCCTTGCTCAGCCTGCGCGAACGGCTGCACCAGGCGTCGCCCGAGACGGCCCTGCTGTCAACCTGCAACCGCACCGAGCTGTACATCGCCGGTCACTCCGGCCATGCCGGCGACCTGGTACAGCCGGCCATCGACTGGCTGGCCGCGCAGGGCGGCGTCAGCACCAGCGAGTTGAACGCCCACACCTACATGGCCGAAAACCGCGCCGCCGCCCGCCATGCCTTTCGCGTTGCCTCGGGGCTGGACTCGATGGTCCTGGGCGAGCCGCAGATCCTCGGTCAGATGAAGCAGGCGGTGCGCGAGGCCGACGAGGCCGGCACGCTCGGCACCACGCTGCACCAGTTGTTCCAGCGCTCGTTCGCGGTGGCCAAGGAGGTGCGCACCAGCACCGATATCGGCGCACATTCGGTCAGCATGGCCGCGGCGGCGGTGCGCCTGGCCGCGCAGTTGTTCGAAGACCTGCGCCAGCAGCGCGTGTTGTTCGTCGGTGCCGGCGAGATGATCGAACTGGTGGCGACGCATTTCGCCGCACGCGAGCCAAAATCCATCGCGCTGGCCAACCGCACGCTCGAACGCGGCGAGTCGCTGGCCGCGCGCTTCGGTGGCCAGGCCTTGCGCCTGGCCGAATTGCCCGAGCGGCTGCACGAGTTCGACATCGTCGTCTCGTGCACCGCCAGCTCGTTGCCGATCATCGGCCTGGGCGCGGTCGAGCGCGCGCTGAAGGCGCGGCGGCGGCGGCCGATGTTCATGGTCGACCTCGCGGTGCCGCGCGACATTGAGCCCGAGGTCGCCGAACTGGCCGACATCTACCTCTACACCGTCGACGACCTCTCGGCCCTGGTGCAAACCGCCGGTGAAAAGCGCCAAGCCGCTGTCGAACAGGCCGAAGCGATCATCGACGCGGGCGTGCAAAGCTTTGCCCATTGGCTCGACCAGCGCGCCAGCGTGCCGCTGATCCAGGCCCTGAACCGCCAGGCCGACGACTGGCGCGCCACCGAGTTGGCCCGCGCGCGCAAGCTGCTGGCGCGCGGTGACGCTGCCGATGCGGTGCTCGAAGCGCTGGCCCGTGGCCTGACGCAGAAGATGCTGCACGGTGCGCTGGCCGAATTGAACGCCGCCGACCCCTCGCAGCGTGAGGCGGTGGCGCAGGCGGTGACGCGGCTGTTCCTGCGCCAGTCGGCCGGCTCGCCACGCGCGGCAGGTGGCGACGAAGCGGCGGGCCCCGACTCGCGCCACTAGCGTCGTGGCCCGCGCCGCACGTCGGCACTGTCATGGCGCCATCCTCTGCCTTCAGGTTGAACCCGCCGATGAAAGATTCCCTGCGTCAACAGTTCGAACGCCTGGCCATGCGGCTGGCGGAACTCGATGCCAGCCTGGCCGACCCGAAGGTCAGCGCCGACATGAAACGCTACCGCACGCTGGCCCGCGAACAGGCCGAGGCCAGCTCGCTGATCGCGCTGTTCCAGCGCTACCAGCAGCGCGAGGCCGATCTCGCCTCGGCGCAGGCCATGCTGGCCGAGGACGACGACGCGGAGATGACGGCGATGGCGCGCGAAGAAGCCGGCGCGGCGCAGAGCGACCTCGAACGCCTGCACGCCGAGCTTCAGGCTGCACTGCTGCCGCGCGACCCCGACGACGCGCGCAATGCCTTCATCGAAATCCGCGCCGGCACCGGCGGTGATGAATCAGCCCTCTTCGCCGGCGACCTCGCACGCATGTACCTGCGCTGGTGCGAGCGACAGGGCCTGGCCACCGAGATCATGAGCGAGAGCGCGGCCGAGCTCGGCGGCTACAAGGAGGTGGTGATCCGGGCGGCCGGCGAACAGGTCTACGGCCGCCTGCGCTACGAGTCCGGTGGCCACCGCGTGCAGCGCGTACCGGTCACCGAGAGCCAGGGCCGCATCCACACCAGCGCCTGCACCGTGGCGGTGATGGCCGAGCCCGACGAGGCCGACGAGGTGCAACTCAACCCGGCCGAGCTGCGCATCGACACGTTCCGTGCCAGCGGTGCGGGCGGCCAGCATGTGAACAAGACCGACAGCGCGATCCGCATCACCCACCTGCCCACCGGCATCGTCGCCGAATGCCAGGACGACCGCTCGCAGCACCGCAACAAGGCCAAGGCGATGGCCGTGCTGCTGGCGCGGCTGCGCGACAAGGAACACAACGAGCGCGCCGCCCAGGAAGCCGCCACACGCAAGAGCCTGGTCGGCAGCGGCGACCGCAGCGACCGCATCCGCACCTACAACTTCCCGCAGGGCCGCCTCACCGACCACCGCATCAACCTGACGTTGTACAAGCTCGGGGCGGTGATGGACGGCGAGCTCGACGATGTGTTCGCCGCACTGCAAGCGGCGCGCGCGGCCGAACAGTTGGCCGCCCTCGAGAGCGGCGAGGGCGCGCTGCGTGCCTGAATTGGCCACCGTGGCGCAGGCCTTGGCCTTCGCGCGAACGCTGGGCATCGAGCGCCTCGATGCGCAGTTGCTGCTGGCGCATCAGCTCGGCCGGCCGCGGGTCTGGTTGCTGGCTCATGATGAGGCGCCCATTGCCGACAGCTCGGCGCTGAGGGCGCTGATGGCGCGTCGCGCCGCGGGCGAGCCCCTGGCCTACCTGGTGGGCGAGCGCGAGTTCCACGGCCTGACGCTGCACGTCACGCCCGACGTGCTGGTGCCGCGGCCCGACACCGAAACCCTGGTCGATTGGGCCCTCGAGTTGCTGGCCGGCCTGCCGGCCCCCTGGATCGTCGACCTGGGCACCGGCAGCGGCGCCATCGCGCTGGCGCTCAAGCACGCGTATCCGCAAGCGACGGTGCATGCCAGTGACGCCAGCCAGGCTGCGCTGGCGGTTGCCCGCGCCAACGGCACGCGACTGTCGCTGCCCGTCACCTGGCATGGCGGCGACTGGTGGCAGGCGCTCGACCCGGGGCAGTGCTTTGACCTGGCAGTCGCCAACCCACCCTACATCGCGCCGGGCGACCCCCACCTGGCGGCGCTGCGCCATGAGCCACAGACCGCCCTGGTGGCCGACGGCGACCGTGGCGATGGCCTGGCCGCGATCGACTGCATCGTGGCCGGTGCGCCCGCGCACCTGCGCCCCGGCGCCTGCCTGCTGCTCGAACATGGCTGCGACCAGGCCGATGCGGTGCGCGAGCGCCTGCGCCAGGCCGGCTTCGCGTGCGTCACCACCCGCACCGACCTGGCCGGCCAGCCGCGGGTCAGTGGCGGGCGGCTGGGTCACCGGCCAGGCTGACGTGCCGCGGCAACAGCGCCCCGCCGACACCCACGAACGCGGCATTCCTTCTCGCCTGCGCCGCCCCACAAGCGCGGGCGGCAGGCGTAGCATGGTCTCCCGGGGGTTGTGCAACGCCGCGACCCCTGCCACGCGAATGGCTCGCCGGCCAGGCGGGCCCCAGGAGGCCGCGATGAGCACTGCGAAAGTCTGTCTCTGCGCTTCGATGCTGTCCCTGCTGCTGGCCGCGCCGGTGGCCCTGGCACAGAACGGCCTGCGGGTCAGCGATGACAGCCCCGCCCAGGCAGCCGCATGGCCGCGCTGGCAGGCACGCTTCGGCCTGAGCACCAGTGCGTCGGCCATCGACGCCGGCACCCGCTGGCAACTCAGCGCCGGCCAACTGCTCGGCGACTATTACTGGAGCGGGCTGCGCCCGGCCGGCGTTGGCCGCAGCGGCGGTTTTCGCGCCACCAGCGGCCTGCTGCTCGGCCAACGCGCGCTGGCGCTGGGCACGCCCGCCTTGGCGGCACCGCAGGGCGTGGGCCTGACGCTGTCGCGCAGCACGCGGCTGGCACCGCTGCCGGGCGACGCGCCGGCCGATGCATGGACGGCAGTGCCCTACCTCGGCATCGGCTACAGCGGCGTCTCGCTGCGCGGCGGTTGGGGCTTCACCGCCGATGTCGGGCTGGCCGGCACCGCGGGCGGCTTGCGCGCCCGCCGCGACGGCGCACTCGGCACGCAGGGGGTAGAAGACCTGCTGCGCGAGTTGCGCCTGACGCCGGTGCTGCAGTTCGGCGCCTCCTACGCTTTCTGACGCGTTGTCGTGTTGACAGGCCTGGCGGACGGGCATCGCCCCAGCCGCGGGTGCGCCGGCCGGGTTTGCCGTATAACCACGGCTGTCCCAGCTTCCTGCGCACCGACCATGAACGACATTCAACAACGCATTGCCGATCTCGTCCAGCAAAACCGTGTGGTGCTGTTCATGAAGGGCACTTCGCAGTTCCCGATGTGCGGCTTTTCCGGCCGCGCCGTGCAAATCCTCAAGGCCTGCGGCGTGAATGACCTGACGACCGTCAACGTGCTCGAAGACGAGGGCATCCGCCAGGGCATCAAGGACTTCGCCAACTGGCCGACGATCCCGCAGCTCTATGTCGATGGTGAGTTCGTCGGCGGCTCGGACATCATGATGGAGATGTACCAGGCCGGCGAGTTGCAACAGGTGCTGACGCCGCAGTGACCGTCACACCTCGCCGGCTGGTGG
>JANOKY010000388.1:0-3111 GCA_031419635.1 Burkholderiales bacterium
AGGTGCCGCGGCTGTTCAGCGGCTTGCGCGTCAAGGTCGGTTTGATCGTTGCGCTGGTGGCCGTCGGCGTCGTTCTCTTCATCCTGCTCGGCAAAGACCCGGTCCAGGGCCTGTCGATGTTCTTCGTCGAGCCGGTGAAGAGCGCGTATGCGTGGAGCGAAATCGCGGTGAAGGCGGTGCCGCTGATCCTGATCGCGCTCGGCCTGGCACTGTGCTTTCGCGCCAATGTGTGGAACATCGGCGCCGAGGGCCAGTACATCCTGGGTGCCATCTTTGCCGGCGGCATCGCGATGCAGGCCACGCCCGATTCGCCGCGGGCGATCGTGGTGGCGATCCTGCTGGCCGGCATCGTCGGCGGCATGCTGTGGGCGGCGATCACGGCGCTGCTGCGCGACCGCTTCAACGCCAACGAAATCCTGGTCAGCCTGATGCTGGTGTACGTGGCCGAGATGGTGTTGTCGTACCTGGTCTACGGCCCGTGGCGCGACCCGCAGGGCTTCAACTTCCCGCAGACGGTGACCTTCGCCAAGCCGGCCCAGGTGCCGCGGCTGTTCAGCGGCTTGCGCGTCAATGTCGGTTTGATCGTTGCGCTGGTGGCCGTCGTCGGCATGGCGGTGTTTCTGTTCCGGCTGTTCCGCGGCATGCAGGCGCAGATCGGCGGGCTGGCACCGATGGCCGCGCGCTACGGCGGCTTCTCGTCGCGCGCGTCGCTATGGACAGCGCTGCTGACTTCGGGCGGCCTGGCCGGCTTGGCCGGCGCGCTCGAAGCCACCGGCCCGCTCGGCCAGCTCACGCCCTATGTGCCGGTGGGCTACGGCTTTGCCGCGATCATCGTGGCCTTCGTCGGCCGCCTGCACCCGGTGGGCATCGTGTTCTCGGCCGTGCTGATGAGCATGTTCTACATCGGCGGCGAGCTGGCGCAGTCGCGCATGCAATTGCCGAAGTCGATCACCGGCGTGTTCCAGGGCCTGCTGCTGTTTTCGCTGCTGGCCAGCGACACGCTGATCCACTACCGCTTGCGCTGGGCCAGACGCCCCGTTCGCCCTGATCCTTCGACAGGCTCAGGACAGGGTACGCAAAGCGTATCGAAGGGCCCGCGGGCCGAGGGAGTCGCCGCATGAACGAAATCGCCCTTCTTCTGGCCGCCACGCTCAATGCCGGCACCGTGCTGGCCATTGCCGCGCTCGGCCTGCTGATCAACGAGCGCGCCGGCATCGTCAACCTCGGTGCCGAAGGCCTGATGCTGGTGGCCGCGGTGGCCGGCTTCGCGGTGGCGGTGCGCACCGGCAGCGACACCCTGGCCTTCGGCGCCGGTGCGCTGGCCGGCGCCCTGCTCGCGTCGGTCTTCGGCGTGCTGGTGATCTGGCTCAACACCAACCAGTACGCCACCGGGCTGGCGCTGTCGCTATTCGGCGCCGGCTTCTCGGCCTTCGTTGGCCAGCCTTTCACACGCGAACGCCTGGGCGAGCGCGCCAGCTTCGACATCCCGCTGCTGTCGGACATCCCATTCATCGGGCCGGCCTTGTTCAAACAGCACCCGATGGTCTGGGTCGCCATCGGCCTGACGATCGCGCTGGCCTGGTGGCTAACCCGTTCACGCAGCGGCCTGATCCTGCGCGCGGTGGGCGAGAGCCCCGAGTCCGCGCATGCGCTGGGCTACCCGGTGCGGCGCATCCGCCTGGCCGCGGTGGTGGCCGGCGGCGCGCTGTGCGGTGTGGCCGGGGCCTACATCTCGGTGGTCTACACGCCGCTGTGGGTCGAAGGCATGGTGGCCGGCAAGGGCTGGATCGCGCTGGCGCTGACGACATTCGCCACCTGGCGCCCGGCCCGCGTGCTCGCCGGTGCCTACCTGTTCGGCGGCGTGACGATGCTGCAGTTCCACCTGCAAGGCCAGGGCGTGCAGATCGCCAGCCAGTTCCTGGTCATGCTGCCCTACCTGGCCACGATCCTCGTGCTGGTGCTGATCTCGCGCAACGCAGCGTGGATCAAGGCCAACATGCCGGCCTCGCTGGGCAAGGCGTTCGTGCCCGGCGGGTAGGCCGCAGGCGGGGCGCGGCGACCCCTCGTTTGGCCGATGGCAAATCGGCACGGCGTGGCGCATGATCGCCCTCCCCGTGCGGCCCGAGCACGCGTTTCAACCCCGAGGAGCGACCGATGATTTCAAGCCTTGGCGTCATCACCTGGCCCGGCCTGGTGCGGGCCGCCGCGCTGCTGACCGGCAGCCTGGCGCTGTGTACCGCCGCCGCGGCCGGCGGCAACCGCTTCAAAGCCTCGGGGCCCGACATGGGTGCCGGCGAAGCCAGCGAATTGCGCACGCCGCTGCAGTTCGAGGAAGAAGCGCTGAACCACCCCTTGGCCGGCGCGCAGGTGCTGTTCTCGCGCTGCCGCAAGGCGCCCTTCAATGCGCCGCTGTATGCGCCGCTGGCCGGGCAAGAGCATGACGCGATCGTCGGCGACACGGCCTTCGCGTTTGCCGACGGCTCGACCTGCTTCAACCCGCAGAACGAGCAGAACATCGTCATCAACCCGGCCAACGACATGAATGTCGTGACCTCGGCCAACGAGTACCGTTACAACGCCCACGTGGTCTATGTTTCCAACAACGGCGGCACCAGTTGGACCAATGTGGTGCTGCCGGGCTGGACGCGTTCGACCGGTGGCTCGGGCCTGTTCAGCCAACTCGATTCCTGCGGCGACCCGGTGCTGGCCTTCAGCCCCGACGGCACGCGGCTTTACTACGCCGGGCTGGTCTGCAATTTCGACAAGTTCCCGCGCCAGATCTCCGGCGTGGCGGCGGCGGTGTCGCTCGACGGCGGGGCCCATTGGGACGCACCGGTGATGGTCAGCTCGGCGGCCAGCGGCGATTTTTTCCAGGACAAGGAGTGGATCGGCGTCGGCAATGACGGCACCGTCTACCTCACCTGGACCCGCTTCTACCAGGGGCCGCGTGGCCTGGGCTACCTGCGCTCGCCGATCGTGATGGCCAGCTCCAAGACGGGCGGCAAATCATGGTCGTCGGTGAAAGAGGTCTCCGACGCCACGCACCCCTACAACCAGGGCTCGCAGGTCGGCATGGCGCCCGACGGCACGCTGTACGTGGCCTATGAGGGC
>JANOKY010000389.1:0-5770 GCA_031419635.1 Burkholderiales bacterium
GCGCAAGAGCAAGGAGCATCCGGGCGCGGTGCTGCA
Source organism: Burkholderiales bacterium (assembly GCA_031419635.1). Taxonomy (GTDB): domain Bacteria; phylum Pseudomonadota; class Gammaproteobacteria; order Burkholderiales; family Burkholderiaceae_C; genus CADEEN01. Next base: position 37 of record JANOKY010000389.1, read on the forward strand.
CCTGCTGGCGCCCGACACCGATCTGTCGCTGCTGTCGCCCGGCACGGCCGTGACGGCGGAGATCGACTGGGTGCGCCGCCAGCGCCACATGCGCTTTCACACCAGCACCCACCTGCTGTGCGCTCTGGTGCCGCACCCGGTGGACGGTTGCTCGATCACCGCCAACTATGCGCGGCTGGATTTCCACATGACCGAGCCGCTCGACAAAGAGGCGCTGACGGCGGGCATCGCGGGCCTGGTGGCGCAAGCGCGCGCGGTGCGCCAGCGCTGGATCAGCGAAGCCGAACTCGATGCCAACCCGGGCCTGGTGCGCAGCATGAGTGTGCAGCCGCCGCGCGGTTTGGGCCGCATCCGCGTGATCGACATCGAAGGCGTCGACTTGCAACCCTGCGGTGGCACCCATGTGGCCAACACCGCCGAGATCGGCGCCGTCGTCGTCACGAAGATCGAGAAGAAGTCAGCCATGACGCGCAGGGTCGTGCTCGGCTTCTCGGCGTAGCGCGCCAACGAAAAGGCCCGCCGAGGCGGGCCCGATCGACACCGCGCCGGCTATTGCGGCTGCGGCTTCTGGTAGGCGTCGTGACAGGCCTTGCAGCTCTGGCCGACGGCGCCCGCAGCGGTCTTGATCTGGTCGAGGTTGCCGGTCTTGCCCGCGGCGCTGAGCTTGACGACATCCTCCTGACTCTTGGCCACGGCGGCGGCGAACTTGTCCTTCTCGGTCCAGATCTCGGGCTTGGCGCGGGTGTTGCCCTTGTCGCTGCCGTCGATGAAGGCAGCGAACTGCACGCGGCTGTTGAGCAAGGCGACGATCTCGATGTTCTCGGCCGCCACCTTGGCGTCGAACGGCACCTGGCCGTTGATCATGGCGAATATGCGCGCCATGTGGTTGCCCTGTAGCGACATCGCGCTCTGGCGGTACTTGATCGCAGCATCCGCGTTGCGGTACTGGGCTGCGGCGGGCAGTGCAGTGAGGGTGGTCACGAGCCCGATCGCGACGGCGGCCAGGGCAGGGCGGTACTTCATCGACGGCATGCAGTGATCTCCAAGAGGTGTACGGACGGCAGGGGCCGCGTCGGTGTCTTCTCCGGCGCGTGTTCATTCGAGTGTACGTAGCCAGCCGCGTTCGCCTTGCACGTCCCGGGGTAAGCCCTGGTATCGCTGTTGGCATGAGTTGCAACGGCGCGTTATCGTTGCGCCCTCTGTTGCCCTGCCTGACCGGTTTGTGACCCCTGAGCCTGCTGAACCCTTAGTTCAAACCGTGCGTGTGTGGGATTTGCCGACGCGCTTGTTTCATTGGCTGCTGGCCCTGAGCGTGATCGCTTCGGTGGCCACCGGGCAGGTCGGCGGCAACGCGATGGTCTGGCACACGCGCCTGGGCCTGGGCGTGATGGCCCTGCTGGTATTCCGCCTGGTGTGGGGTTTCTCGGGCGGCTACTGGTCGCGTTTTACTTCGTTCCTGTATGGCCCGCGCAGCGTGATGGCCTACCTGCGTGGCGACAGCGGCCCGGGCGGGCGCTACGACATTGGCCACAGCCCCGTGGGTGCCCTGTCGGTGTGGGCGCTGCTGGGTTTGCTGGGGGTGCAGGTGGCCACCGGCCTGGTGGCCGACGACGAGATCGCCACCACCGGGCCGCTGAACCGCTTCGTCGCCAGCGCCACGGCGAATGCGGCCAGCGGTTGGCATGAAGAGGTCGGCAAGTCGCTGCTGATCGTGCTGGTGGTCGTGCACATTGCGGCGGTGCTGTACTACCTGTGGCGCAAGAAGCAGAACCTGGTCGCACCGATGGTCCATGGCGACATGCCTTTGCCGGCAGGCACGCCCGCTTCGGCCGACGGCGCGGGGCCGCGCCTGGCGGCCTTGATCGTCCTGGCCGCGGCGGCGGCGCTGGCCTGGTGGGTGGGCAGCTTCGGATGAGCCTGGCGCCAGCACCCCGTATCGAGTTGTTGACGCCGGCCACACCGGAACTCACCGAAGCCACGCGCGAGATTTTTCGCGAATACGCGCAGGGCCTGGGCGTGGACCTGTGCTTTCAGAACTTCGAAGCCGAACTGGCCGCTATGCCGGGCGAGTACGTGCCTCCGCAGGGCGCCTTGTTGCTGGCCTTGGTCGACGGCGAAGTGGCCGGCTGCGGCGCGTTGCGGCCGCTGCCCGAAGCCGACTACGCCAACGCCTGCGAGATGAAGCGGTTGTATGTGCGCCCGGCGTTTCGCCAGTTCGGCCTGGGCCGCATGCTGGCCCAGGCCCTGCTCGACCGCGGCTTGCAGGCAGGCTACTCGGCCATGCTGCTCGACACGCTCGACGAGATGGAAGCCGCGCGCGGCCTGTATGCCAGCCTGGGCTTCGAGGAAATCGCGCCGTACTACTTCAACCCCATTCCGGGCGCGCATTACCTCAAGGCAACGCTGGGATGAAAAAGGGCGGCCGAGGCCGCCCTTAGCTGTTGCGCCTGAATCGATCAGGCCGCGTTGAGCCACATCGCGGTGTCGAACGCGCTGCTCATCAGCGGCATGTTCATGCCGAAGCTGGCGTTGGCTGCCGCCGCCTTGGCGGCTGCCGCATTCTTCGCCTTGCTGCTGCCAGCCTCTTGGCTGATGCTGCTTGTGGGGGCCGTTTCCGCCGCCCGCTCCCATGACCCGATTTCCGGGGAGCGGGCTACTGAAAAGAATAGAAGCACCTGAAGGGGACTTTGCGCTCGGCCCAGAAATCGGCCGCGTCGCGAAACGCGTCGAGCAGTTGCTCGCGCGTCTCGCGGTCGAAGCGCGGGTTGTCGGGCAACTGCTCGAGCACGACCACGAAGCCCGGTTGCGCACCGGCCTTCTGCACCAGGTCGGTCATGCAGTCGTACAGGGCATCGAGGTTCTTGCCGAAATGCGTCGGGAAGGTGAACGCTTCGGCGATGCCGTCGAGCACCTCCTGCTTGGATTGCGCGTTGGCCATGTTGGCGTAGAGGAAATGCTGGCCCGCATCCTGCGCGGCCTGCATCAGATCCTCGACGCGGTAGGCGCGGATCGACTGAACAATGTTTGGACGGACGGTCTGCAAAAGCATGGTCGCGTTCCTCCTGAGTCAAAGAAAAGAGTAAGAAACCCTGGGTGCTGGTCGGTTCACTGCACGATGCGTTTGAAGCTCGCGTAGTGGTCGGCGGTGTAGTAACAGGTGTCGGGGGTGCGCGTTTCGCGGCCGCCGCAAACGATGCGGCGGGCACCACGGTCGCGCGAACCCGGCGTCTTGACGGTGTATTCACGGTAGTAGCCCCGCGCCTGGCGTGGCAGCGAGCGCTCGCGGTTGCCGAACACCGAGCCGTCTTTGGCATGCGCGAACGGGCCGCCGCTGCGGATCAGTTGTTCAGTCTGGCGCGCCTCGGGCGGCAAGCTGGCCAGCGCCACCACCGCATCGTCGGCCAGCGGGCCGCGGGCCTGCGCCGGCACCGCCACCAAGGCAGTCAGACAGAAAGCAAGCCCTAACTTAAGTAGAGATACTGCTATCGATGACCGCCCTGTTCTGACTGAAATTGGCCCTGAAAACGCCACGGGTTTACCCTGAAAGTTCAAACGCGCATGGTAGCGGATCGGCCAAAAAACCTCAAGTCTTTGCCCAAAATTGGGGCACAGACTCTAGGCCCATTGTGGGCGCACACTACCTACATCAGCCTTGTCAGCTATTGCTGGATACACGTTTTCAGCCCTGCGTTTCGGAGCGCGCAGCGCACGCTGCGGTGCATCAATCAGCGCTGCGCGTTGGCGTCGGCGACGGTCAATGCCGTCATGTTGACGATGCGCCGCACCGTGGTCGCCGCGGTCAGCACATGCACCGGTTTGGCCGCGCCAAGCAGCACCGGGCCGATTGCGATGCCGCCGCCGGCGGCGGTTTTCAGCAGGTTGTAGGCGATGTTGGCGGAGTCGATGTTGGGCAGCACCAGCAGGTTGGCGTCGCCGTGCAGCGTGGTGTTGGGCATCACCGCCAGCCGCGCCGCGCCGTCCAGGGCCACGTCACCGTGCATTTCGCCGTCGACCTCGAGCCACGGTGCCTGCTCGCGCAACAGCGCCAGCGTGCGCCGCATCTTCTGCGCACTGGGCAACTCGCTCGAGCCGAAGTTGGAATGCGACAGCAACGCGGCCTTGGGTTGCACGCCAAAGCGCAGCATTTCCTCGGCAGCCATCACGGTGATCTCGGCCAACTCTTCGGCACTCGGGTCGGCGTTGACATGGGTGTCGACCAGGAACACCTGCCGGCCAGGCAGCATCAGGCCATTCATGCAGGCGTAGACGCGCACATCCTGCGCCGTGCGCGCGCTGCCGCCGTGGCGCCGGCCGATCACCTGGTCGATGTACTGCAGGTGCGCGTGGGTGGTGCCCCAGGTGCCGCAGAGCATGCCGTCGACCTCGCCCTTGTGCAGCAGCATCGCGCCGATCAGGGTCAGGCGCCGGCGCATCTCGATCTTGGCCAGTTGTGCGGTGATGCCCATGCGCTCGGTCATGGCGTGGTACGTCTGCCAGAAATCGCGGTAGCGGTGGTCGTTCTCGACGTTGACGATGTCGTAATCGATGCCCTCCTTCAGCCGCAGGCCGAAGCGCTCGATGCGCTGCGCGATCACCGCCGGCCGGCCGATCAGGGTCGGCCGCGCCAGGCCTTCGTCGACCACCACCTGCACCGCGCGCAAGACGCGCTCTTCCTCGCCTTCGGCATAGGCCACGCGCTTGGCCTTGGCCAGCTTGGCCTGCGCGAAGATCGGCCGCATCGTCGTGCCCGAGGCGTAGACGAAGGTCTGTAGCCGCTCGCGGTAGGCGTCCATGTCGGCGATCGGCCGGCTGGCCACGCCCGACTCGGCCGCGGCCCGGGCCACGGCCGGGGCGATCATGATCATCAGCCGCGGATCGAACGGTTTCGGGCTCAGGTACTCGGGGCCGAAGGCCAGCGTCACACCGGCGTAGGCCGCAGCCACCACCTCGTTCTGCTCGGCCTGCGCCAGCTCGGCGATCGCGCGCACCGCGGCGATCTCCATCTCGTTGGTGATGGTCGTGGCGCCGCAGTCCAGCGCACCGCGGAAGATGTACGGGAAGCACAGGACGTTGTTGACCTGGTTCGGGTAGTCGGTGCGGCCGGTGGCCATGATGGCGTCGTCGCGCACCGCTGCAACTTCTTCGGGCGAGATCTCGGGCGTCGGGTTGGCCAACGCGAAGATGATCGGCCGCGCGGCCATCGACTTGACCATCGCGGGCTTGAGTACCCCCGCCGCCGACAGGCCGAGGAAGACATCGGCGCCGGCAATCGCCTCGGCCAGGGTGCGGTGCGGCGTGTCATGCGCGAACTCGTCCTTGTCGGGGTCCATCAGCTCGGTGCGGCCCTTCCAGACCACGCCGGCCAGGTCGGTGGCGGTGATGTTCTTGCGCGGCACGCCGAGCTTGACCAGCAGGTTCAGGCAGGCCAGTGCCGCGGCACCGGCGCCTGAAGTCACCAGCTTGACCTCGGTGATCTTCTTGCCGGCCACCTTCAGGCCATTGAGCAGGGCCGCGCCGACGACGATGGCGGTGCCATGCTGGTCGTCGTGGAAGACGGGGATCTTCATCCGCTCGCGCAGCTTGCGCTCGACATAGAAGCAGTCCGGCGCCTTGATGTCTTCGAGGTTGATGCCGCCGAAGGTCGGCTCCAGTGCGGCGATCACGTCGACCAGCTTGTCGAGGTTGTTCTCGGCGACTTCGAGGTCGAAGACATCAATGCCGGCGAACTTCTTGA
>JANOKY010000390.1:0-3438 GCA_031419635.1 Burkholderiales bacterium
ACCGCGATGATCGATGCAACCCGCAAGGAGTGCGTCAATGATCCGTTCGCTTTGGATTGCCAAAACCGGCATGGAGGCCCAGCAGACCCAGCTGGACACCATCTCGCACAACCTGGCCAACGTCGGCACCAATGGCTTCAAACGCGGCCATGTGGTGTTCGAAGACCTGATCTACCAGAACCTGCGCCAGGCCGGCGCGGCCAGCAGCGAACAAACGACGCTGCCCACCGGGCTGCAAGTGGGCCTGGGTGTGCGCTCCGTCGCGACCTCGCGCAACTTCAGCCAGGGCAACCTACAGCAGACCTCGAACAACCTCGATCTGGCGATCAAGGGCAACGGCTTTTTTCAGGTGCAGTTGCCCGACGGCACCACCGGCTACACGCGCGATGGCGCACTGCAAGTCGACGGCGCCGGCCAGTTGGTCACCAACAACGGCTACACCGTGCAGCCCGGCATCACGATCCCGAGCAACGCGCAGAGCGTGACGATCGCGCCCGACGGCACGGTCAATGTCGCGCTGCCGGGGCAGACCGCGCCGCAGGCGGTTGGCACACTCAGTCTGGCCAGCTTCGTCAACCCGGCCGGCCTCGAGCCCAAGGGCCAGAACCTTTGGGGCGAGACCTCGGCCTCGGGCTCGCCCAATGCCGGCGCGCCGGGCAGCAACGGCCTGGGTTCGCTGCAACAAGGCTATGTCGAGACCAGCAACGTCAACGTGGTCGAGGAACTGGTGGCGATGATCGCCACGCAACGCGCCTACGAGCTGAACTCGAAGGCGATCCAGACCTCGGACCAGATGCTCCAGAAGTTGGGCCAGTTGTGATGGGTCGCGTGCTGCTCGTCTGCACAGCGGCGTTGTTTGGCGCCGGCTGTACGACGGTCGACAACTACCGCGTGCCGCCCGTCAGCATCGGCGCGCAGCCGCCGGTGGTGGCCGCAGTCGCGCCTGCGCCGGCCGCAGCGAATGGCGCGATCTACCAGGCGGCCGCCTACCGGCCGCTGTTTGAGGACCATCGCGCGCGCCTGGCCGGCGACACGTTGACGGTGCAGATCGTCGAGAAGGTCAGCGCCAGCCAGAAGTCCACTTCCAGCGTCGACAAGAGCGGCGACCTGAGCGGTGCGATCACCGCGCTGCCCGGCATTGCGGCCAACTCGTTCGGCCGCGCCACCGCGGCTGGCAGCTCGAGCAACACCTTCGGCGGCAAGGGCGCCACCGAGAGCAGCAACGACTTCAGCGGCACCATCACCGTGCTCGTCACCGGCGTGCTGCCCAACGGGCACCTGCTGATCCAGGGCGAAAAGCAGATCGGCGTCAACGCCAATGTCGACGTGCTGCGCTTCTCGGGACAGGTCGATCCGCGCGCGATCCAGGCCGGCAACAGCGTGCCGAGTGCGCAGGTTGCCAACGTGCGCGTCGAGCACCGCAGCCGCGGCCAACAGGCCGACGCGCAGGTGATGGGCCTGTTGGGTCGCTTCTTCCTCAACGTATTGCCGATCTGAATGAGCACGATGCACGACGCCTTCATCGAACGCGCGCTGCGCACCGCCATCGCGATCAGCTTCCTCGCCGCCAGCGCCGCCCTGTGGTGGCCGCACGGCGCACAAGCCGCCACGCGCATCAAGGAAGTCGCCACGGTGCAAGGCGTGCGCGCCAACCAGTTGACCGGCTACGGCCTGGTCGTCGGCCTCGATGGCAGCGGCGACCAATCCAGCGGCGCGCCGTTCACTGCGCAAAGCCTGGCCGCGATGCTGCAGCAGATGGGCGTCACCGTGCCGCCTGGCGTGGCCTTGCAGGCCAAGAACGTGGCCGCGGTGATGGTCACTGCCGCGCTGCCGGCGTTTGCCCAGCCGGGCCAGTCGATCGACATCAACGTCTCCTCGCTCGGCAACGCCAAGAGCCTGCGCGGCGGCACCCTGATCGCCACCCCGCTGAAGGGCGCCGACGGTGCCGTCTATGCGATGGCGCAGGGCAACGTCATCGTCGGCGGCGCAGGCGCCTCGGCGGCGGGCTCCAAGGTTCAGATCAACCATTTGTCCGCCGGCCGTGTGCCGCAAGGCGCGACGGTCGAGCGCGCCGTGCCCTCGCCCTTGGCCTTGGGCGAGTTCCTGCAACTCGACCTGTCCAGCAGCGATTTCGCCACCGCCCGCGATGTGGCCCGCGCCATCAACCAGGCCAAAGGCGAGGGCACGGCCACCGCGCAGGATGGCCGCGTCGTGCGCGTGCGCGTGCCGGTGGCGATCGATGCCCGCGTGGCCTTCCTTGCCGACATCGAAAACCTGCCGCTCGAGCTGATGAAGCCGGCCGCGCGCATCGTCCTCAATGCCCGCACCGGCTCGGTGGTGATGAACGACGCCGTCACGCTGGCCGCCTGCGCGGTGGCCCACGGCAGCCTGTCGGTGACGATCAGCGCCACCCCCGTCATCAGCCAGCCCAACGCCCTGGCCCAAGGCCAGACCGTGCAAAGCGAAAGGGCCGACATCGCGATCACCCAGCAAGCCGGCGCCCTGGTGCAGATGCCCGCCGGCGCGAAGTTGGCGGACGTGGTCAAGGCCTTGAATGCCCTCGGCGCGACGCCACAAGACCTGCTCGCCATCCTGCAAGCGATGAAGAGCGCAGGTGCGCTCAACGCCGAGATCGAAGTGATATGAACCACCCCCGAAGCGGCTTCGCCGCTCCCCCTCAAGGGGGCCACGCCAGCGGCCGGGCAAAGCCCGATCTGCGGCGCGTGCTTGGTAGTGCGCAGTGTGTCGTGCGTCGCGTGTGGAGCGACTGACATGACCGCCATCACCAGCCTGCAAACCGATTCGCTCGCCGCGCTGCGCAACACCGCCGCGCGCGACCCGAAGGCGGCGATCAAGGAAGCCGCCAAGCAGTTCGAAGGCCTGTTCATGCAGGAGCTGATGAAGTCGATGCGCCAGGCCACGATGAGCAGCGGCATGCTCGACAACGAAGGCACCCAGCTCGGCACCGAGATGCTCGACACCCAGTTCGCGGCCAAGATGACGGGCCTGAAGGGCGGTTTGTCCGAAGCCATCGCGCGCCAGCTCGAGCGCCAGATGGGTGTGGTGGCCGAGAACAAACCGGCCGCGCCGCCGATCAACAGCCTGGTCCAGCGCACGCCGCTGCGGCCGCCGGCCAGCGCGCAGGAGTTCGTCGCGCTGCACTCCGAGGCGGCGAAGAACGCCGAGGGGGCCAGCGGCATCCCGGCGTCGTTCATGGTTGCGCAGGCGGCGCATGAAACCGGCTGGGGCAAGAAGGCCATCCGCATGGCCGACGGTTCCAACTCGTTCAACCTGTTCGGCATCAAGGCCGGCGCCGACTGGAAAGGCGCGACGACCAAGGTCATGACAACGGAGTTCGTCAATGGCCAGGCGAGGAAGCTGACCCAGAGCTTTCGTGCCTATTCGAGCTACGACGAATCGTTTGCCGACTACGCGCGG
>JANOKY010000391.1:0-4392 GCA_031419635.1 Burkholderiales bacterium
ACGATCGCCGGCGCGAGGTGCACGCGCACAAGGGCCGCCAAGTGCTGCGGGTCGTTGGCGGCCGCGGGATTCTCGGCCAGGCACTCGATGATCGAGCGCACGTCGCGGATGTGCACGCCTTCGTCGAGCAGCAATTGCAGCAGCTTGTGCAGCGTTGCAATACCGACCATCTTGGGAATCACGTCTTCGATCAGTTTGGGTGCCAACTTGGTCACATGTTCGACCAGCGACTGGGTCTCGACTCGGCCCAGCAATCTGGCTGCACTTACCTGCATCAAGTGTGAAAGGTGGGTGGCCACGACGGTCGAGCAATCAACCACCGTAAAGCCGCTCATTTGCGCCACTTCGCGCTGGCGTTCCTCGATCCAGACCGCGGGCAGGCCAAAGGCCGGGTCCATGGCAATCACGTCGAGCTCCTTGGCCGGGCCATAGATCTGCTGCACGATGGCCGGCGCGAGGTGCACGCGGATGCGCTGGGCCAGCTCGCTGGCATCGGTGACGGTGGCGGCATGTTCGGCCAGGCATTCGACGATCGAGCGCATGTCGCGGATGTGCACGCCCTCTTCGAGCAGCAGTTGCAGCACCTTCTGGAGTGTGGCGATACCGACCATCTTGGGAATCACGTCTTCGATCAATTTGGGCGCCAACTTGGTCACATGCTCGACCAGCGACTGGGTTTCGACCCGGCCCAACAATCGGGCCGCATTCACTTGCATCAAGTGTGAAAGGTGGGTGGCCACGACAGTCGAACAATCAACCACCGTAAAGCCGCTCATTTGGGCCATCTCGCGCTGGCGCTCATCGATCCACACCGCTGGCAAGCCAAAAGCCGGGTCGGTGGTCTTGGTGCCGATCAGCGGCTGCGTCGCGCCACCGGGGTTGATGGCCAGCAGCATGCCGGGGAAGGCCTCGCCTTCGCCGACCACCGCGCCGCGCAGCGAGACGCGGTACAGGCTCGGCTTCAGGTCGAGGTTGTCGCGGATGTGCACGGGCGGCGGCAGGAAGCCCACGTCCTGCGCGAACTTCTTGCGCACGCCCTTGATGCGGCCGAGCAGGTCGCCGCCGCGCTGCGCATCCACCAGCGTGATCAGGCGGTAGCCGACTTCCAGGCTCAGGGTGTCGACGGGCGTCAGGTCGTCCCAACTGGCTTCGGGGTTGGCCTCGCGCTGCTCTTCGCGGGTCTTGGGGGTGGCGGCCGCCGCCTTGCGGTCGCGCTCGCGCATCGCCCAGGCGCCCCAGCCGATGCCGCCGGCAATCATCAAGAAGACGATGTTGGGCATGCCCGGAATCAGGCCGAGCGCGCCGATGATCGCGGCGGTGAGCGCCAGCGAGCGCGGCGAGTTGAACAACTGGGCGCGGATCTGGCTGCCGACATCGGTGCCCTTGCCGACACGCGACACGACCATCGCCGCGGCCACCGAGATCAGCAGCGCCGGGATCTGCGCCACCAGCGCATCGCCCACCGCCAGCAGGATGTAGCTGTCGGCCGCCAGCGCGGCCGACAGGCCAAGCTGGGCCACGCCGATGATGAAGCCGCCGACGATGTTGATGAACAGGATAAGCAAGCCGGCAACAGCATCACCGCGAACGTACTTGCTGGCGCCGTCCATCGAGCCGAAGAACTCGGCTTCCTCGCCGACTTCGGCGCGGCGCAGTTTGGCTTGCTCTTCATTGATCAATCCTGCATTGAGGTCGGCATCGATCGCCATCTGCTTGCCGGGCATGGCATCGAGGGTGAAACGCGCGCCGACTTCGGCGATGCGCTCGGCACCCTTGGTGACGACGATAAAGTTGATGACGACCAGGACCGCGAAGACGATCAGGCCGACGGCAAAGTTGCCGCCGATCAGGAAGTGGCCGAATGACTCGATGACCTTGCCCGCCGCCCCGGTGCCGGTGTGGCCCTCGAGCAGCACCACGCGTGTCGAGGCCACATTGAGCGACAGCCGCAGCAGGGTGGTCACCAGCAGCACCGCGGGGAAGGCCGCGAAATCCAGCGGCCGGACCATGCTGGCCGAGACCATCATCACCATCAGCGCCATCGCGATGTTGAAGGTGAACAGGATGTCGAGCGCGAAGGCCGGCAGCGGCAGCACCATCATCGCCAGCACCATGACGATGAACAGCGGCGCCATCAGGTTCTTCAGCGCGCCGGCATGCGGCCCCACCAAGGCATCCAGGCGCTTCATCAATTCGTTCAAGCGTCGTCTCCGTGAGCAGCAGCCACGTGCTGCGGGTCGAGTTCTTCGGGCACCGGCAGGGCCGGCAGGTCGGCGGGCATCGCGCCGCGCCCGGCCATGGCGGCACGCAATTGGTAGACGTAGGCCAGCACCTGGGCCACGGCGGCGAACAGCGCCGCGGGAACTTCGCGGTCGAGCTCGGCATGCGCGTACAGCGCGCGCGCCAGCGGCGGCGCTTCGAGCACCGGCACGCCAGCCTCCTTGGCGAGGTCGCGGATGCGCAGCGCCATCAGCTCAGTGCCCTTGGCCACCACGCGCGGCGCGGCCATCGCACGCTCGTCGTACTTCAGCGCGACGGCATAGTGGCTCGGGTTCATCACCACCAGGTCGGCCCCGGGAACGGCAGCCAGCATGCGGCGCTTGGTGCGCTCGCGCATCAGCGCCTTCATCTTGCTCTTGACTTCGACGTTGCCTTCCAACTGCTTGAACTCTTCCTTGAGTTCCTGGTGGCTCATCTTCAAGCGGTCTTGCAGCCACTTGCGCTGCAGCGGCACGTCGATCAGCGCGAAGACCGCCAGCGCCAGCAGCAGCAGCACGCCGCCGCCCTGCAAGGTGGCCGCGGCTTGTGCCAGCGCCGCCGGCAGCGGCAGATCGAGCAAGGTGGCGAAGGCCGGCAGTTGCGCGCGCAGGTAGAGCGCACCGATGCTGCCAAGCACCAGGGCCAGCACGCAGGCCTTGAGGGTTTCGCCGAGCTGGTGTTTGGAAAACATCCGGCCCAGGCCAGCCATCGGATTGAGCTTGCCGAAGTTCGGCGCCATCGGCTTGAAGGTCCAGTTCCAGCCGCCGCTGGCCACACCCGCGGCCACCGCCACCGCCAGCATCGTGCCGCCCAGCGGCAGCACCACCCAGACCATCTTCAGCGCCAGCTCGCCGAGTCGCTCGCCCATCGCGCCCGGCGTGGTCAGCAGGCGGGCATCGAATTGCAGCCCCGTGGCGAGCAGGTTCTTCAACCAGCCGGCCAGCTCCGGGGCCATGGTGGCCAGCAATGCACCGCCGGCTGCGATGGCCGCGAAGTGCGACAGGTCTCGCGAACGCGCGACCTGGCCGTCCTCGCGCGCTTTTTTAATCTTGCGCTGCGAAGCGGGGAGGTGGCGGTCTTGGGCAGAGTCGGCCATGGATTGCCCATGGTGGCGCGCCGCGGCGAAAACTTAAGCCCGATAAGCAGGGCGATTGCCTGCGTTCTTGTTTCTCTCGTGCCGGCTACCGCAGGCGAAGAGCCCGGCTCATGAAAAACAGAACCTGCGTGGCGTTGCCGCGATCGGCTCCTTCCCCCGCTGGGGGAAGGCTGGGATGGAGGTCGTCGGGCAGGGCCGCTGCCAAGTGGCCTGAGCTCCCAAGGGCCCCGAAGGAACCCCTACGGGTCCCAGGGGGCGCGAGAGCAGCGAGCTTGGGGCCGTCATTGCTTCAAGCGGGCGTCGCAAGCTTGTGCATGATCTTCTGGATTTTTTCCTCCAGCGTGGCCTTGGTAAAGGGCTTGACGATGTAGCCGGCCGCGCCGCTTTGCGCCGCCAGCACGATGTCTTCCTTGCGCGCTTCGGCGGTGACCATCAGCACGGGGATGTGCTTCAGGCTGTCGTCGGCCTTGACGGCCTTCAACAGATCGAAGCCGTTCATGTTCGGCATGTTGATGTCGCTGACGACGAAATCGAACTTCTGCGCCTTGAGCATGCCCAGCGCGACGGCGCCGTCTTCGGCCTCTTCGGCGTTGTTGCAGCCCATCTCCTTCAACAGGCCGCGCACGATGCGGCGCATGGTCGAGAAATCATCGACGACGAGGAATTTCAGGTCAGCGGGGTTGCTCATCAGGGTACCTTCGTGCTGCGCACCTCGGAATTCGCTCTTGGGGCGGCCCGGCGCGCTCATGGTGGTTCGGCTTCGCAGGACGGATAGTTCGTTATCGGATGGCGGCGGCCGGACTTGATGGCGCCGCTGCGGCGCTGTCGGCGGCAATGGTCTGCGCCAGTTCGGGCGCGGTGCGGAACAGCCGGTCTTCGGCATCGCGGTTCATCACGATGATGCTGATGCGCCGGTTGCTGGCGCTCATCGGCTCGGCACTGTCGAACAAAGTGCTCGATGCCAGGCCCTGCACGCGCAGCATGCGTTCGTCGGGCAGGCCGCCGGCCACCAGTTCGCGGCGCGAGGCGTTGGCGCG
>JANOKY010000392.1:0-1904 GCA_031419635.1 Burkholderiales bacterium
TGTGCGCCGCCATGTTCGAGCACGACATGATCGTCGATCAGCACCGTGAGGCCGAGCCGGCGCAGGTGCGCGATCCATTCCGCGGCGCCGCTGTAGTACTCGTGGTTGCCGGTGACGAAGAAGCTGCCGTGGCGCGAGCGCAGATCGGCCAGCGAGGCCACATCCGCTGCGAGATCCTGCAGCCGGCCATCGACCAGGTCGCCGGTGATGGCCACGGCGTCGGCCTGCAGCGCATTGACGCGCTCGACGACGGCGCGCACATACGGCGCCTTCACTGTCGGGCCGACATGCAGGTCGCTGATCTGCGCGATCGTGAAGCCGTGCAGCGCGGCGGGCAGCCCGTCGATCGGCACCTCCACCTCTTTCACGCGCGGCGTGCGGCGAGCGCCGATCAAGCCGAAGTGCGCGGCGGCCCCGGCCAGCAGCGGCACGCCGATCGCCGTGGCTGCGGACAGCGCCGGCAAGCCGAACGGCATGGTGGCCAGCAGCAGCGCATCGCGCAGCAGCGTCAGCACCAGCAGCATCGAGAACAGGCCCAGGGCGAGCATGCCGGCCCAGGTCCAGCGGTCGGCCACCTTGCGTTGCCGTGCGCGGCGGCCGAAGAATGCCAGGGGGATCAGCACGGCGGACACTGCCAGCAGCAATCCGAACACCAGTCCTGCCAGGTTGCCGGGAAGTTGTGGGGCGATGCGCCAGCCGATGTAGAGGTGCAGGAGAAGCAGCAGGCCGATCGCGTTCATTGGCGCTACATGGCGGCGAGTGAACTGCGTTCAAGTAGGCCGGGGCTGCGGCGCCAACCCAGCCCCCACCCCTGCCCTCCCCCAGCGGGGGAGGGAGAAAGATACAACTCAGAGGCGCTCGAAAACGGCGGCGATGCCTTGGCCGCCGCCGATGCACATCGTCACCAGCGCGTAGCGCCCGGCCGTGCGGTGCAGCTCGTAGACCGCCTTGGTGGCCAGGAAGGCGCCCGAGCACCCGATCGGGTGGCCGAGCGCGATCGCGCCGCCGTTCGGGTTGGTCTTCTTCATGTCGAGCTCGAGGCCGCGGGCGACCGCGATCGCTTGCGCCGCGAAGGCCTCGTTGCTCTCGATCACATCCATCTGGTCAAGGCGCAGGCCGGCCTTCTTCAACGCCTGCTTGGTGGCCGGAATCGGGCCCTCGCCCATGATTTCGTTGGGCACGCCGGCCACCGCGTACGACACCAGGCGCGCCATCGGCTTGTGCCCGGCCGCGGACGCAACGGCCGCATCGGCGAGCACGAAGAAGGCCGCGCCGTCGTTGATGCCCGAGGCGTTGCCCGCGGTCACCGAGCCGCCTTCCTTCTTGAACGCCGGCTTCATCTTGGCCAGCGTTTCCATCGTTGTGTTGGCCTTGACGTGCTCGTCGGTGTCGAAGCTGACCTCACCCTTCTTGGTCTGCTTGACGATGGCCACGATCTGCGACTTGAAGCGCCCTTCGGCAATCGCTGCCGCCGCGCGCCGATGTGATTCCACCGCCAGCGCGTCCTGCTCCTCGCGCGTGATGCCCCACTTGGTGACCAGGTTCTCGGCCGTGATGCCCATGTGGCCGACGCCGAAGGGGTCGGTCAGCGTAGCCACCATCGTGTCGATGAGTTTGGTGTCGCCCATGCGCGCGCCGTTGCGCATCGCGGTCGACAGGTAGCCGCCGCGGCTCATCACTTCCACGCCGCCACCCACGCCGTAATCGCAATCGCCGAGCAGGATGTTCTGCGCCGTCGTCACGATGCCCTGCAGGCCGGACGAGCACAGCCGATTGACCGACATCGCCACGCTGTCCATCGGCAGCCCGGCCTGGATCGCCGCCACCCGCGCCACGTAGGCAAAGCGGCTGTCGGTGGGGATGGTGTTGCCCACCGTCACATAGTTGATCGCCTTCGGGTCGAC
>JANOKY010000393.1:0-2310 GCA_031419635.1 Burkholderiales bacterium
GGCGTAGTAGGTGAAGAACTTGGCGCTCAGGCCGCCGTCGTTGGCGGCCTTGATCAGCAGCGTCAGGTCCGACGACCAGTTGCCGGTGACCACCGTATCGGCGCCCGAGGCCTTGATCTTGGCCACATAGGGCGCGAAATCGCGCGTCTGCGCCAGCGGCGTCAGGTCGTCGCCGACGATCTGGATGTCGGGCCGCTTGCGCGCCAGGTTTTCGCGCGCGAACTTCACCACCTGCTGCCCGTGCGAGTAATTCTGGTTGATCAGATAGACCTTTTTGATGTCGGCCTGGTCTTTCATGAAGGTGGTCAGCGCCTCCATCTTCATCGACGTATCGGCGTCGAGCCGGAAATGCCAGTAGCTGCACTTCTCGTTGGTCAGCGACGGGTCGACAGCGGCGTAGTTGAGGAACAGCACTTCCTTGCCCGGGTTGCGCTCGTTGTACTTGTTCAGGAAGTCGATGATCGCCGCCGCCGGGCCCGAGCCTGTGCCTTGGGCCACATAGCGGATACCCTGGTCGATGGCGGCCTGCAGCGCAGTGACCGTCTCCTGCGGGCTCAGCTTGTTGTCGAACGAGACGATCTCGAACTTCACGCCGGCCGGATTGCTCTTGTTGAAGCGCTCGGCCAGGAACTGGAAGCTGCGCAACTGGTTCTGGCCGGTGGCCGCGGTCAGGCCGGTCAGGGCATCGATCCAGGCGATCTTGACGGTCTCGCCCTGCTGGGCCACCGCGGCGCCGCAAAGCGCCATCGCGATGGCCGCACTGCACAAGCTTGGGCTGAACTTCATGAGGGCCTCCTGACAAACCGGTTGTTGCACCGCCCACGGCGGACCGCCACGGTAGCGCACGCCGCCGCTGTTTGCTGTCAGGGATTACGACGAAGTCAGGCGTCCTTCGACACGCTCAGGATGCGCCGTGCTTCGCCAAGCTCAGCCTGGCAGCCGATGCCCCTTGAACTGATCGCGCAGCTTGTTCTTCTGCATCTTGCCGGTGGCGCCGAGCGGGATGGCGTCGACGAAGACCACGTCGTCGGGCACCTGCCACTTGGCCACCTTGCCTTCGTAGAATTTCAGCAGCTCGTCGCGCGAGACCTCGGCGCCGGGTTTCTTCACCACCACCAGCAGCGGGCGCTCGTCCCACTTCGGGTGCGGCAAGGCGATGCAGGCGGCCATCGCCACCGCCGGGTGGGCGACGGCCACGTTTTCGATATCGATCGAGCTGATCCATTCGCCGCCCGACTTGATCACGTCCTTGCTGCGGTCGGTGATCTGCAGGAAGCCGTCGGCATCGATCGCGGCCACGTCGCCGGTCGGGAACCAGCCGTCGATCAATGGATCACCGCCCTCGCCCTTGAAGTAGCTCGAAATGATCCAGGGGCCCTTGACATGCAGGTCGCCGCTGGTGTGGCCGTCCCAGGGCAATTCCTTGCCGTCGGGATCGACGATGCGCATCTCGACGCCATACACCGCGCGGCCCTGCTTGGCCATGATCGCCAGTTGGGCGTCGGCATCGAGCGCGGTCTGCGCCAGCTTGAGTTTGCACACCGTGCCGACCGGCGACATCTCGGTCATGCCCCAGGCGTGCAGCACGGTCACGTCGAAATCGTCGCGGAAGCTCTTGATCATCGCTGACGGACAGGCCGAGCCGCCGATCACCGTGCGCCGCATGTGGGTGAACTTCAGGTCGTTCTGCCGCACATGGTTGAGCAGCATCAGCCACACCGTGGGCACGCCGGCGGCCATCGTCACCTTTTCGGATTCGAGCAATTCGTAGACCGACTTGCCGTCCAGCGCCGGGCCGGGAAAGACCAGCTTGGCCCCCGTCATCGCCGCGGCATAGGGCAGGCCCCAGGCATTGACGTGGAACATCGGCACCACCGGCAGGATGCAGTCGCGCGCCGACAGGTTCAGCGAATCGTGCAGCGCCACGCCCCAGGCGTGCAGCAAGGTCGAGCGGTGGCTGTACAGCGCCCCCTTGGGGTTGCCGGTGGTGCCGCTGGTGTAGCACAGCGTGGCTGCGCTGTGCTCGTCGAAGACCGGCCAGGCATAGACATCGCTTTCGCGGCCGATCCAGGCTTCGTAGCTTTGCAGGCCATCGATGCCGCTGTCGGCCGGCAGCGCGTCGGCGTCGCACAGCGCGAACCAGTGTTTGACCGTCGTGCATTGGCGCCAGACGGCTTTGACGATCGGCAGGAAGGTCATGTCGAAGCACACCACCCGGTCTTCGGCATGGTTGGCGATCCAGGCCACCTGGTCGGGGGCCAGCCGCGGGTTCAGCGTATGCACCACGCGGCCGCTGCCCGAGATGCCGAA